>CAZPXE010000168.1:0-7019 GCA_964590545.1 uncultured Rhodobacterales bacterium
GGCACATTGGATCGCCAACGCGAAACACTGGCTGAGATGGGCTTTGACGCGGCGCATGATGAACATCCCGGCTTCAACGAGTATGACTTCCACAATCTTCTGCATACCCGTTTCGGCGGGCAGGCCCCGATGGATGTGATGCAAGATCGCAAAACCCATTTCCGCACGCTGCGCGAGACGATCCTTGACTGGCAAAGCGGTGGCATTGAGGGCGCGCGCGAAAGTTGGTCTGAGTTTACGGCCCGTGTGCAAGCGGCGCGGGATATGGCGACGGAAACAGGCTCTAAAAAAGTGCTTGTCGTCTCGTCCGGGGGTGTGATCGGGCAGTTGGTCGCCTCGACGCTGCACGCGCCGAACCCGATGATGATGGATTTGAACCTGCAGGTGAAGAACAGTTCCATCACGCGCTTCGTCTTCTCTCCCGGTCGCATCATGCTGACCGAATTCAACGCCACACCCCATTTCGACGCGCAGCCCGATCTGCTGAGTTATTCGTAAGGAGCGATCATGTCCGACGATACCCAAACGCTCGATATCCCGGTGGTCACAGAGTACCTGACCGCCAATCTGTCCGGTTTTGAGGGGCCTTTGGAGGTTTCGAAATTCCAGACCGGGCAATCCAACCCGACATTCCTGCTGAAAACGCCAGCGCGCAACTATGTTCTGCGCCGCAAGCCGCCCGGAGTGCTGTTGAAATCCGCTCATGCAGTGGACCGCGAGTTTCGGGTGCAAAAGGCGCTGGAAGGCAGCAAGGTGCCGGTCGCGAAGATGCATCTGCTGTGCGAAGATGACGACGTGATTGGCTCGGCCTTCTATGTCATGGACCATGTGGCGGGGCGCAATTTCCACGACCCGACCGACGGTGATCTGACGCCAGAGGCGCGGGGCGCGGTGATCGACGATATGAACCGGGTGCTGGCCGAGATGCATATGGTTGATATCGACGCGGTTGGACTTGGCGACTATGGCCCGCCGGGCAATTACTTTGAGCGGCAGGTGGGCCGTTGGTCAAAACAGTATCGCGCGTCTGAAACTGCGAAGATTGATGCGATGGATACGCTGATGGACCGCCTTGCCGCCGAGATGCCCGCGGATGATGGGCAGCGCACGCTTGTTCACGGGGATTACCGGATCGACAACATGATCTTTGAGGCGGACGGTACCAACTGCCTTGCGGTGCTGGATTGGGAACTCAGCACCATTGGGCATCCTTTTGCGGACCTCGCCTCGGTTATCATGCAGTGGCAACTTCCCGTTGGCTCCGAAGGGCGCGGGCTGGCAGGGGCGGATCGCAAGGCGCTTGGCCTGCCTTCAGATGCCGAGTTCATTGCCAAGTATTGTGAGCGGCGCGGGCTGCCGAGGATCGAGAATTTCAATTTCTATCTGGCCTTTTGCTTCTTCCGCATGGCCGGCATCGTGCAGGGCGTGCTGAAGCGCGGGCTGGACGGCAACGCGTCGAACCCAGAGCGGGCAATGAAGCTGGGCCAATATGTGCCGGTCTTCGCGCAGGCGGGGCTGGATGCATTGAACGGCAAGTGAACGAGTAGCTGTGTTTGCGATGTGAGTGACATGACCGAAGTTGACCCAAAAGACCGCAATTTCGTTACAGCCCTCGCCCGTGGGCTAGAGGTGCTGCGCGCCTTTGCGCCGGGTGACACGGAACTAAGCAATACAGACTTTGCCGAGAGGACCGGGCTTCCCAAAGCAACGATCTCGCGCCTCACCTACACACTGGTGAAGCTGGGCTATCTGGTGCTTGACCCACGTAAGGGGACGTATCGGTTGGGCGCTGGGGTCCTTGAACTTGGTTTTGGCGTCTTGTCCTCCACCGATATCGACCAAAGGGCGGACGCAGAGTTGCGCAGCCTGCGCGATGGGCCGAACCGTTATATTACCACCGCGATAGCCGAGCGCCACGGGATGGAAGCGGTCTATGTCGCAGTGCAACGGTCCTATGAAGAGGTGGCGTTGACGATGCGCGTCGGCTCTCGCTTGCCGCTCTTTTTCTCATCTGCTGGGCGGGCCATTCTTGCCGGGCTTGCGCCGGATATACGGTCAGAAATTATTGATGTCGCGCACGTCGAAGATCCCGATGGACACGCGGCCCGCGTTGCTTCGGCGACCCGTGCGGTATCCGAATACGAAGCGCATGGCTTCTGCACAGGTTACGGCGATTGGCGACGGGATGTGCGTGCGGTTGCGGCTCCGGTCTTTTCGCTGGAAGGGCCGCGTGTCTACGGCCTCAACGCGGGCGGGCCTTCCTTCCATGTAAAAAAGAAGCAGTTGGAGAAGGTCTATGCCCCGCTCCTCATTGATGCTGCCCAAAGACTGAGCATTGGGCGTCCCAGACAAAAGATAAGTGATAAAGTGTTCCGCAGTGCGGAATGACGTATCGGAAAATTGAAAACTTCCCGACCCGAGCCTTGACTTATATTCCAGTTGTGAAACGCTGAACACACAGACCCGGCACGCGACAAAAATGAACCGCCGGGCAGCCAAAAGATCCTAGGGAGGATACCATGAAAGCAAAACGGGCTCTCGGCTTGTCAGCCGCGCTTGCTCTGGCTTTGTCAGCGACCGCTGCCTTTGCCGAGAATATTAAAATCGCATTTATCGACCCGCTCTCCGGCCCCTTCGCGGCGACGGGCAGCAACGGTCTGAACCAGTTTAAGTTTGCCGCCGATCACCTTGTAAATGAACAGGGTGGTGTTCTGGGTGGAAAGCAGCTTGAAATCGTTGGTTTTGACAACAAAATCAGCCCCAAGGAGTCGTTGATCCAGCTTCAGGTCGCGATTGACCAAGGCATCCGCTTCATTGCGCAAGGCAACTCTTCTGGTGTTGCGCTTGCATTGACGGAAGCGGTCAACAAGCACAACAGACGCAACCCAGATGACCGGGTTCTGTTTCTAAACTATGCTGCGGTTGCACCTGAGTTGACGAATGACAAATGCAACTTTTGGCACTTCCGTTTTGACGCCAATGCAGACATCAAAATGGACGCGCTTACTGACGCAATTGCAGCGAATGAAGACGTTAAAAAGGTTTACATCATCGGTCAGGACTACTCGTTCGGCAAAGCCGTCTCGGCTGCAGCGAACCGGTTCCTGAATGAAAAGCGCCCCGACGTAGAAATCGTGGGCGACGAGTTGCACCCAATCGCCAAAGTTAAGGATTTCACGCCCTACTCGCGCAAAATTGTCGCCTCGGGCGCGCAAGCGGTAATCACGGGCAACTGGGGCGCGGACATGGTCGGCCTTGGTAAGTCCATCATCGAAAACGGTTATGATGGCCCAATCTACACCTACTATGCTGCTGGGTCGGGTATCACTGCCGCTTTTGGCGACGCTGGCAAAGACTCTGTTCTGCTGGTTGGTGAGGGTCAGTTGAACCCACCCCCGACAGACGCAGCGAGTGCTTACGCCACTGCGTTCAAAGAGCGTCACCCGGATGGCAATGTGGACCAATCCCGCATCGCCAACGTGATCGGTATGTTGGCGCAAGCCATCGATGCAGCTGGCACAGCGGATGACGTTGTGAAGGTCGCCTATTCGCTCGAAGGCATGGAGTATGACTCGATCTGGGGCACCAAGGTTGTGATGCGTGAGAAGGATCACCAGGCGATTCAGGACGTTCACATCTTTGAGCATACGGACGAGGATATCACCTTCGCATACGACAACTCGCCCTTCGGAGTGAGCGTCATCAAAACAGTTGGCATGGCTGCGATGGACAGCCCGACCACCTGCGAAATGCGTCGTCCGTAAGGGCGCGCCGGGTCTGCCCTCAACTCTTGGGGGCAGGCCAACTCCACCGCATGAGGAATCTGGTGGGACCAAGCCAGCCTCTGGCAAACCTCATGTGATGCGACATTCGCCCTAGCCACGCGCGTATGCCAGCCGGGCGATAACCAAACGATCAAAGGGGGGGCTGATGGACCTCGTACTCGTCAATATCATTGATGGGCTTGTGACCGGACTACTGCTGTTCATGCTGTCCGCGGGCCTGACCCTTATTTTCTCGATGATGGGCGTTCTGAACTTTGCCCATGCGAGTTTTTACATGCTGGGCGCTTATTTCGCCTATCAAATCTCGCTGGCCCTTGGCTTCTGGGTCGGCCTGCTGATCGCCCCGCTGATTGTCGGCGTGATGGGCGCGGGGGTTGAACGGTACGGGCTAAGGCGCGTCCACCAGTATGGCCACGTGCCGGAGTTGATTTTTACCTTCGGCCTTGCGCTTCTGATCGAGGAACTGGTGCAATTCATCTGGGGCAAGAACCAGATGCCATATGACATCCCCGACGTGCTGAATTTCACCGCCTTCGCAATCGCGGGCAACTCCATTCCGGCTTACAAGGTCTTTATGATCTTCATCTCGATCGGGATTTTCATCGGCCTTCTGTACGTGCTGACAAAAACGCGGATCGGCATGATCATCCAAGCCGCGTTGAACTATCCTCGGACGGTCGAGGCGCTGGGCCATAACGTGCCGCTGATCTTTATGGGCGTTTTCGGTGTGGGCACCGCACTGGCTGGCGTCGCGGGCGTGATCGCGGGCCCGGTGCTTGGCACCTTCCCCGGCATGGCCTTCGTGCTGGGTTCTATCGTGTTCGTGACCATCGTCATCGGCGGGCTTGGCTCGCTCTGGGGCGCATTGGTCGCCTCGCTTTTGATCGGCTGGATCACCACTTTCGCCAAGTCCTACAACATCGCGATGTCTGATATCCTGAACGGCATCGGGCTGGCGACGCCCGAGAACCTCGACGATAACATTTTCCGCGACCTCTGGACCGTCACCTCGCCGCAGATTGCAGATATCCTGCCCTATATTCTGATGGTGCTGATCCTCATCTTCCGCCCCTATGGCCTGTTCGGGAACCGTGACGCATGAGTGATATTGCCAACTCCCCCGCCCGCAGCGCTGCAACGCCTGCCGTATCGATGCTGGCGCTCAGCCCGTGGATCATCTCGGCTGTGCTGCTTTTGATCCTGCCGATGATCTTCACCGCCAATTCGGCGATCACCATCATGAACCAGATGTGGATCACGGTGATCTTCGCGCTGGCTTACAACATGCTGCTGGGGCAAGGCGGGATGCTGTCCTTTGGTCATGCCGTCTATATGGGCGTGGGCGGTTTTGCCTGTATGCACCTGATCAACTCCGACATGTTCGAGATGATGCCACTGCCGGTGCTGCCTATCTTCGGTGGCCTGTTCGGCATGGGCCTTGCGCTGATTGTGGGGGCCTTTTCGACCCGTAAGGCGGGGACGGTATTTGCGATGATCTCACTTGGCGTCGGAGAGCTTATCGCCGCCTGTTCCGTGATCATCGTGGCGTTTTTCGGGGGCGAGGAAGGTATCTCGGGTGATCGCACCTATGGGTTGCCGTTCTTCGGGGTCGAGTTCCTCAAGCAGATCGAAGTCTATTATCTCATCTCCTTCTGGATGCTGTTGTCCGCCGCGCTGATGTTCCTGTTTTCCCGCACGCCGATTGGACGCATGGCGAACGCCGTCCGCGACAACCCGGAACGGGCGGAATTCCTTGGCTATTCGGCCCGCTGGGTGCGGTTCTATAGCTTTGTGGCCTCTGGCTTTTTCTGCGGTGTCGCGGGCGCGCTCTTTGCTATCAACTACGAAATTCTGACGGAAGAGAACCTGAATACCGCGTCCTCCGGCGTGATCCTTCTGGTCACCTTCCTTGGCGGTGTCGGCTTTTTCTTCGGCCCGATTATCGGCGCGATTGTCTTCACGCTGGTGCAAACGGTGCTGTCCCTGCAAACCGATCTCTGGGCGCTTTATGCGGGCATCCTTTTCTGCGCCACGGTGATGTTCTTCCCCGGCGGGCTTGCGGGCGTTCTGATGATGCATGTCCCCATCCTGCGCCTTGGCAACGGCAAGATGCTGGTCATGCCCTATATCAAAACGCTCATTCCCGCGGCGGTTGGCATCCTTGGTGCCTGTGCCTTGGTTGAGATGATGTTCCACGCTCGGCATGCCGCCGCCGGAGACCACGAAATGACCCTGTTCTGGACCACCTTCGACGGCCACGCCATCATGCCTTGGCTGATCGCGGGTACGCTGACGGCGGTGGGCCTGTGGCTCGCCAAGCGCAACGCGCCTGAATTGGCGGCGACGTGGCATGACGCGAACTCGGTGCAAGGGGGCTGATATGAACGCGATAAGTGATGTGACCACCCCCGCCCTGCATATCGAAGGGCTGAAAAAGAGCTTCGGCAAGACCGAGATCATCCGCGGCATCGACCTGAGCATCGGCAAATCCGAGCGCCACGCCATCATCGGCCCCAACGGCGCGGGCAAATCAACCCTGTTCAACCTGATCACCGCCCGCTTTGCACCCACTGCAGGGCGCGTCTCGCTCCACGGCCAAAACCTTGCGGGGCTGATGCCCTATGAAATTAACCGCCTCGGCCTGTCGCGCAGTTTCCAGATCACCAACATCTTCCCGAAGATGACCGTGTTCGAAAACGTCCGCTGCGCGCTGCTCTGGTCCAAGGGCTACAAATACAGCTTCTGGAACCTCGTGGGCCGATCGCGAGACCTCACCGAAGGGGCCGAAGCGATCCTTGAACAGATCAACCTCACCGCGCGCCGCGACCTGCCCGCAGGCGTGCTGTCCTACGCCGAACAACGCGCGCTTGAGATCGGCATCACCATCGCGGGTGGCGCGGACGTCATCATGCTGGACGAGCCCACGGCAGGCATGAGCCATTCCGAAACCGACTACATCGTCGAGCTGATCCGCAAGGTCACGGAGGGCAAAACGCTGGTCATGGTCGAGCATGATATGGGCGTGGTCTTCGGCCTCGCCGACCAAATCTCTGTGCTGGTCTATGGCGAGATTATCGCCACCGGCAAACCCGAAGACGTGCGCGGCAACCCCCGTGTGCAAGAAGCCTATCTCGGCGCCGCATTGGAGACAGAGCATTGATCCACGTCCAAGACATGCACGCTTATTACGGCAAATCCCACATCCTGCAGGGCGTGAATATGCAGATCGCCGAA
>CAZPXE010000169.1:0-6997 GCA_964590545.1 uncultured Rhodobacterales bacterium
CGGCGGTGAGGTGCGGCTGGCGCAGGTGTTTGTAAATCTGATGACCAACGCGGCAGACGCGATGCATGAGAGCGAGGGCAAGCGTATTTCCATCCGTATCAGCCGGAGCGATCCGCTCATGGTGGAAGTTGCCGACCAAGGACCGGGTATCGATATGCCGGACAAGGTGTTCGAGCCGTTCTATTCCACCAAGGAAGTGGAAAGCGGGCAGGACGGCATGGGCCTTGGCCTGTCGATCTCCTACGGGATCGTCCAGAGCTTCGGCGGCAACATCACCGGGGCCAATGCGCCGGAAGGCGGCGCTGTGTTCACTGTGGCGCTAGAGCCGTGGCGCCCAGTAGAGCGCGCGGAGCAGGCCGCATGATACATAAAGTGCTGGTGGTAGAAGATGATCGCGCGGTGCGCGAGGCGCTGGGGCAGACGCTGGAGTTGGCGGATTTGGACCCGGTTTTGTGCGGCTCATTCCTTGCTGCCAAGGACCAGATCACAGCAGAGTTTTCCGGCGTGATCCTGTCGGATATCCGTATGCCGGGGCGCGACGGGTTTCACCTGCTCGGCTATGCGCGTGGGCAGGATATCGATTTGCCGGTGATCTTGCTGACAGGCGAGGCGGATGTGCCGATGGCGGTGCAGGCCATGTCGGAAGGGGCGTTTGCCTTCCTTGAAAAACCCTGTGCGCCTGCCGACCTTGTCCGGGTGCTGGGGCAGGCGCTGAAGACCCGCGCGCTGGTGCTCGAAAACCGTGCGTTAAGGGCGCAAATGGCGCAGGGCGATCCGGCGGCGAGGATGCTGTTCGGCGTCTCGCGCGCCTCGGATGGTTTGCGCGATACGGCGCGGCGGATTGCGATGGCGCAAAGCGACGCGCTGGTTATTGGCGCGAAAGGCTCGGGCATTCCGAAAGTGGCCGAGGTGGTGCATCTCTGCGCGCCCAATTCCAAAGCCGCCTTCGTCAAACGCGCCGGGCGCGATTTGGGCGCGGGCGCGATGGCGCAGGCGCAGGAAGAGGCGCAGGGCGGCACGCTCTTCATTGACGAAGCCACGCAATTGCCGATGGAAACGCAACTGTCCCTGACGGAATGGCTCGAAAGCCCGGACCGCGCGCGGCTGTTACTGGGCGCAACGGTCGATCTGGAGGCTGAGGTGGGGGCAGGGCGCTTCCACGCGGACCTGTACTATCGCCTCTCGGGCATGGCCGTGCGCGTCCCGTCTTTGGCCGAACGGCGCGAAGATATTCCAGTGATGTTTCAACACTACGTTGCGCAAGCCTGCGAGCAAGCGGGGCTTGAGCCGCCAGAGATCCCGCCGCAAATGCTCTCGGACCTGATGGGCCGCGACTGGCCCGGCAATGCCCGCGCTTTGATGTCAGAAGCGATGCGCTTTGCTCTCGGGCTGGACCCTGCGGGCACGCCGGATGACGAGCTGGGGCTGGCCGAGCAAATGGCGCAGGTCGAAAGAAGTATTCTGGAGGACGCGCTGCGCCGGGCTGGCGGGCGGGCAACAGAAGCGGCAGAGGCGCTGAAGCTGCCGCGCAAGACCTTCTATGACAAATTGACTCGCCACGGGATTCGAGCAGAGCGATTCAGGGATGCCTAAATCTTGTGCGGATTTTCGCACAATTCCTAATCAGCCTGTGCGAATTTCCGCACAACAAAAAACGCAGCCCGAACCGAACCCGCAAAGTCAATAATATAAATTGTTGAAATAATTGCAGTTACCGCAATCATTCCTGCGCGGCTCACAAATCGTTGAAACCCCACGCTCTGCCCCGCAATCTTTTGCACAGCGCGGCCCCGGTTGCGTCAAGCGGGCTTGCCCGCACCGAGGGAGACATAAACAAACATCTGGGAGGAGACCCAAATGAAACTGATGAAAGCAGCGCTCGCCGCTTTGGCCCTGACGGTATCCGCGAATGCCGTCGCAGCCGCCTGTGATGATGGCGAAATCGTCATCAAATTCAGCCACGTGACCAACACCGACAAGCACCCCAAAGGGATCGCGGCCTCGCTGCTGGAACAGCGCGTGAATGACGAGATGAACGGCAAGGCGTGCATGGAAGTGTTCCCGAACTCCACGCTGTATAACGACAACCAAGTGCTCGAAGCGATGCTGCAAGGCGACGTGCAACTGGCTGCGCCGTCCTTGTCGAAGTTCGAACAGTTCACCAAACAGTTCCGCATTTTCGATCTGCCCTTCATGTTCGAGAACATCGAAGCTGTGGACGCGTTCCAGAACTCTGAAACCGGTCAGTCGATGAAAGAATCCATGGTTCGCCGTGGTCTGCTGGGTCTGGGCTTCTGGCACAATGGCATGAAGCAGATGTCGGCGAACGTTCCGTTGACCTCACCCACAGATGCAAACGGGCTCAAGTTCCGCGTTCAGAACTCTGACGTGCTGAAGGCGCAAATGGCAGCCATTGGTGGCTCGCCACAGCCGATGGCCTTCTCGGAAGTTTATGGCGCGCTGCAAACCGGCGTTGTGGACGGGCAAGAGAACACATGGTCGAACATCTACGGCAAAAAGTTCTTCGAAGTGCAGGACGGCATTACCGAGACGAACCACGGCATCATCGACTATCTTCTGGTGACCAATGTGGACTGGTGGGAAAGCCTCGATGGGGATGTGCGTGACCAGCTGCAAGCGATCATTGACGACGTGACCGTGAAGCGGAACGCCGAGTCGACCGCTGTGAACGCGCAAAACCGCGCCGCAATCATCGAAGCCGGTGGCACTGTGCGTGAACTGACAGCCGAACAGCGCGAAGAGTGGGTTTCCGTGATGAAGCCTGTTTGGGAGCAGTTCAAAGACGATGTTGGCCAAGAAAACATCGACGCGGCCCAAGCCATCAACGCAGGCCTGAACTAAGCCAAGCCAAGCTGGGCTGCGAGCGGGTCTCGCAGCCCATGCGCCCCGGCCTTGCGCCGGGGCTTCTTGCGACTAGGCTTCCCAATTGGGCAGTGCTGGAAGCAAGCCCAACTTGGGTATTTCTAAAGGACAGAAACATGTCTGCGAAAGACGATACCGAACTTTCGGGGTTCGGAAAATTTATCAACGAGTTGGAGGAGACCATTATTGCGCTGCTTCTGGGCGCGATGGTGGTCATTACCTTCATCAACGTGGTGCTGCGTTATGGGTTCAACACCGGGCTGATCTGGGGGCTTGAGATGGTCTCCTTCCTTTTCGCCTGGCTGGTGCTGTTCGGCGCAAGCTATGCGGTCAAGACGACCTCGCATCTGGGCGTGGACGCGATCACCAACCTGTTTGGGCCTGAGATCCGTCGCATTCTGGCGTTGATCGTGGGTGCCATCTGCATCGCCTTCGCCTTCCTGCTGCTGAAAGGCGCGTGGGACTATTGGGCCAATTTCGCCAACCTGCCGCAGACCACGGGCCGCTGGTTCCCGACCGGGCTGGAGGAGATGAAACGCACCTCTTATCGCGGCTGGTACGAGGTGATCGACATCCCGCTGCCCGAATGGCTGCGCTGGATCGAGCCGATCATGAATGAGGGCGAGGAATACGAGAAAATCCCGCGCTTCATCCCTTACGCAATCCTGCCCTTTGGCATGGCGCTGCTGCTGTTCCGTTTCATCCAAGCCACCGTGCGCGTGTGGCGGGGCGAGGCCGAAAGCCTGATCGTCAGCCACGAAGCCGAAGATGACGTCGACAATGTCCGTCACGTAAACGCCGGAGACTAATTCACATGGACGTCGTACTTCTTTTCTCGATGGTCATCGGGCTGATGCTGATCGGGGTGCCGATTGCGGTCTCGCTTGGCTTCTCGTCGATCCTGTTCCTGCTGATCTATTCGGACGCCTCACTGGCCTCCGTCGCCAACTCGCTGTTTCAGGCGATGGCGGGGCATTACACGCTGCTGGCGATCCCGTTCTTTATTCTGGCCTCGACCTTCATGTCGACGGGCGGGGTGGCGAAACGGATCATCCGCTTCTCGATTGCGTGCGTGGGCCACCTGCCGGGCGGTCTGGCGATTGCGGGTGTGTTTGCCTGTATGCTGTTTGCGGCCCTGTCTGGCTCATCGCCTGCGACCGTGGTTGCCATCGGCACAATCGTCATCGCTGGGATGCGCCAAGTGGGTTATACCAAGGACTTCGCGGCAGGCGTCATCGCCAATGCGGGCACGCTGGGCATTCTGATCCCGCCGTCCATTGTGATGGTGGTCTATGCCTCTGCCGTGGACGTCTCTGTGGGCCGGATGTTCCTTGCGGGCGTGATCCCCGGCCTGATGGCGGGCTTCATGCTGATGACCGCGATCTATATCATCGCGCGCATCCGTAATCTGCCCAAAGGCGACTGGCTCGGCTGGTCTGAGATCATCTCATCCGGGCGCGAGGCGTCTTGGGGTCTGTTCCTGATCGTCATCATCCTTGGCGGCATCTATGGCGGTGTCTTCACCCCAACAGAAGCGGCGGCTGTGGCCTCGGTCTATGCCTTCGTCATCGCAACCTTCGTCTATCGTGACATGGGCCCGCTGCATGTGGAGGGGGATGAGACGCGAAACCTGACGCTGCTGCAAAAGCCTATCGCGCTGATCACCGTGTTCTTCCACAAAGATACCAAGGACACGCTGTTCGAGGCAGGCAAGCTGACGGTGACACTGCTGTTCATCATCTCCTGCGCGCTGATCCTGAAGCACGTGCTGACCGAAGAGCAAATCCCGCAGCAAATCGCTGCCTCTATGCTGGAAGCGGGCTTGGGTCCGGTGATGTTCCTGATCATCGTCAACGTAATCCTGCTGATCGGCGGGCAGTTCATGGAGCCGTCGGGCCTGCTGGTCATCGTCGCGCCGCTGGTCTTCCCAATCGCGATTGAGCTGGGCATCGACCCCATTCACCTCGGCATCATCATGGTGGTGAATATGGAAATCGGGATGATCACACCGCCCGTGGGTTTGAACCTGTTCGTGACCTCCGGTGTGGCCGGAATGCCGATGATGCGGGTTGTGAAAGCGGCGCTGCCGTTCACGGCTGTGCTCTTCGTCTTCCTGATCATGGTCACCTATATCCCGGCAATATCGACATGGTTGCCGAATATGATGATGGGGCCTGAGATCATAACGAAATAGCCGTCCCTTACGACGCTATAAAGGCGCGCCCGGCAACAGGCGCGCCTTTTGCGTTTCGCGACGCGGCCAAACGGGCCTGTCTGGACTCACCCGCGCCCGCGCACTGGCTATGCGTCGCGGCTCAGACGTGCTTAAAATGGCAACAACGGAGGAACGAGTGGAATCAATAGCTCTGACAACAGAGATGATCGCCGTGCTGGCTTTGCTCGGCTTTACCGTTTTTCTGTTCGTGTCCGAAATCGTGCGTATAGACGTGGCTGCTGTGCTGGTGATGGTGCTGCTGGGCGCGCTCAGTTACCTGCCGGGGCTGGGCAATCTGGCGGATGTGTCGAACCTGTTTGCGGGGTTTTCGTCCAACGCGGTTATGTCGATCATTGCGGTGATGATAATCGGGGCTGGGCTGGACAAGACCGGGCTGATGTCGAAAGTGGCCGCGCTGATCCTCAAACGTGGCGGAACGACCGAGCCGCGCATTATCCCCATCGTCTCCACCACTGTCGGGATCATCAGTTCCTTCATGCAGAACGTGGGCGCGGCGGCGCTTTTCTTGCCTGTGGTCAGCCGCATTTCGGCCCGCGCGGGCATCCCCATGTCGCGCCTGCTGATGCCGATGGGATTCTGCGCGATCCTTGGCGGGACGATCACGATGGTCGGCTCCTCGCCGCTGATCTTGCTCAACGATCTGATCCTCGCCTCCAACACCGCGCTGCCCGAAGCGCAACAGATGGAAACCTTCGGCCTCTTCTCCGTCACCCCCATCGGGTTGATGCTGGTGGCGACAGGGGTGCTATACTTCGTCGTCTTTGGCCGCTGGGTGCTGCCAAAACAGCGTGAGCGGGGCACAGACGGCACTGCGGCCCAAACCATGCAGAGCTATATCGAGAACACCTATGGGCTGCGCGCCGATTTCTTTGAAGTCAACATCCCCGAAGGCTCCATCCTGATCGGCCAGACGCTGGCCGATATCATGGTCGCGCACCACCTCTATATCCTCGGCACCTCCTATCGTGGCAAGAAGGTCATCGCGCCCATGGCCGACACGACCATCGAGGCCCCAGCGCGGATCGCGGTTTTGGGGTTGCGGCGTGTGGTGCGGGACGAGTTTGCCGAGCCGTACGGCTTGGAAATCCTGCCACAATTGGATGTGTTTGCCGACGATTTCGCCGCGACGCAATCCGGCGTGGCCGAGGTGGTTATCCCGCCCGGTTCCGGCGTGATCGGCAAAGCCCCTATCGATTTGCGCCTGCGCCAGACGCACGGCCTGTCACTGCTGGCGATTCACCGGGGCGAGGATACGCTGAGCCATGTGGAAACCGAGGACCACGAGGCGACCCATATCGGCCTTGTCCCGTTTCAGGCCGGGGATACTCTGGTCGTGCATGTGCAATGGGACCGGCTCACGCGCCTGAAATCCGACAAGGATTTCGTGATCGTGACGTCAGATTTCCCGCAAGAAGAATTGCGCCCCCATAAGGTCGGCTGGGCGCTGGTGTTTTTCCTGCTCGCCCTGAGCCTGATCCTCTTCTCCGACGTGCGCCTGTCGCTTTGCCTTCTGGCTGGGGCGGTGGGCATGGTCCTGTCACGCGTGCTGTCGATTGATGAGGCCTATGAGGCGGTGAGTTGGAGCACTGTGTTCCTGCTCGCCTCCCTCATCCCCCTCGGCCAAGCGGTGCAGAACACTGGAACGGCGGCGTGGATTGCGCATCATATCCTTGTGCTGCTCGACGGTTGGCCGTTGATTGCGCTGCAGATCGGGCTGGCGATCTTGGCGACGGGGTTCACACTGGTCATGTCCAACGTGGGCGCGACGGTTTTGCTGGTGCCGCTGGCGGTCTCCATCGCGTTGGAGGCAGGCGGCAACCCAGCGGTCTTTGCGCTGACCGTGGCGATTTCGACGTCGAATTCCTTCCTGATCCCGAC
>CAZPXE010000170.1:0-6993 GCA_964590545.1 uncultured Rhodobacterales bacterium
GGCCCCCATCATCGCCACCTTTTTGGCCTTGATCGCGCCACGTGTGGTTTGCACGCCGGTGACGCGGCCATTTTCCACGTCGATACCCGTGACTTCGCATTGCTGGATAAGGTCCACACCCCGGCTGTCCGCGCCGCGCGCATAGCCCCAAGCCACTGCATCGTGACGCGCGGTGCCGCCGCGGGGGTGGTAGAGGCCGCCGAAGATGGGGAAGCGGGTTTGCTCGAAATCGAGATAGGGCAGCAGCTTGCGCACCCCGCCCGGGTCCAGAAGCACCGCGTCGTCGCCTTGGTTCACCATCGCATTGCCGCGCCGGGCGAACGCGTCGCGTTGCCCATCGGAATGGCACAGGTTGATGATGCCGCGCTGGGAATGCATGACGTTGTAGTTGAGGTCTTGTTCCAGCCCCTCCCACAGTTTCAGCGAATGGGAGTAGAATTCGGAATTGCCCGGCAGCCCGTAATTGGCACGCACAATCGTGGTGTTTCGCCCCACATTGCCGCCACCGATATAGCCCTTTTCCAGCACCGCAACATTGGTAATCCCGTGCTGGCTGGCCAGATAGTGGGCGCAGGCAAGACCATGCCCGCCGCCGCCAATGATAATGATGTCATATTCGGATTTCGGCTGCGGGTCGCGCCAATGGGGCCGCCAGCCTTTGTTTCCCGTCAGGCCTTGCTTGAAGACCTCGAACCCTGAAAATCGCATCTACCGGCTTGCCTCTGGCTGTCTGTCACCTTGGCAAACCTAGCAAAGCACGCAGCAGGTGCCAGCCCTGATTTCGACATTTATGGGTATAGGGGCGACAGCGTTTTTTGGCCGCAAGGGGCGTGCATAAAGTTGGGGCATCCGGCGCACCAACGCCTTTTGGCCCGCATCCCGAAGCGGTCGGGGCGGGCTGGCCGGGTTGGAACCGATCAGAGGGGTATATGTATCAGGGTCGGCAGGCCTGCCATGAATGACAGATGGCGGCGGCCGGGTGTTAGACCGGACATCCAAAGGCGCACGAAGTGTGAACCATCTTACCTGATAATCGCACGCGGCCTCGGTACATTGTCAGCCAAAGGCACGCGCCCGATTTGAGATCTCGTGGCAGGGTATAACGCAGCGGCACTTAACCTTTGGTGAGGGGAACGTACGATGCCGCAATAGGCGCTCTGCTCCCATCGCGCAAAGCGCGCCTTCCCCGAAGCAATTGGAGCGCAAGGAAGACAATTGCGGTACCGCCCGTGTTTTCCTTTCGCCAAAAATACTTTGGGAGCGCGAGGGCAAAGCCCTCGCATTGGTCGGATCGGCCTTGCCGATCCGAAGCCCTGTGCCCCTAAAGCCCTTTCGCGCGGTAACTCTGCGCGACCTTTTCGATCGCCACCAGATAGGCCGCTGTGCGCAGATCGTTCACGTCAGAGCGGCCATGCCAGACCTCGCGCATCGACTGGAAAGAGGTGCGCATTGTATCGTCGAGGCCCGAGCGAACCAGTTCCAGCTCTCCTGCGCCCCGCAGATACTTCTCTTTGAAGCCAGGCGAGAGGCTCCAGTCCATACCCTTGTCTTTCGAGAGCCGCTCCAATTCATCCACCACAAGTTGGTGCCGCGCTTCTTCCTGACGCCGTTGCATCCGCCCAAAGCGGATATGGCTGAGGTTCTTGACCCATTCGAAATAGGAAACGGTCACACCACCCGCGTTGGCATACATATCGGGGATGATAACAGTCCCCTTGCGTTGCAGGATTTCATCCGCGCCCGCCGTGATCGGGCCATTGGCCGCCTCAATGATAAGCGGGGCCTTGATGCGCTCAGCGTTGGAGAGATTGATGACCCCCTCGAACGCCGCTGGAATAAGAATATCGCATTCCTCTTCCATGACATCCGCGCCATTGGCGCTGTGCTGGGCGTCCGGGTAGCCCGCGATGCCGCCGTGTTTCACGAGCCATGCGCGCACACGTTCGACGTCCAATCCATCTTCGCTGAACAACGCGCCGTCATGTTCGATAATCCCGGTAACAAGGCAGCCGTCCTCCTCCGACAGGAACTTCGCGGCGTGATAGCCCACATTGCCCAGCCCCTGAACGATAACCCGCTTGCCGTCCAGATCGCCGGTCATCCCGGCCGCTTTCTTGTCGGTTTCGGAGCGGAAAAATTCCTGAAGCGCATATTGCACGCCGCGCCCGGTCGCTTCGGTCCGGCCTTGAATGCCCCCCGCATTGGTGGGCTTGCCGGTCACGCAAGCCTGCGCGTTCAAGTCGGTGGTGTTCATGCGTTTATACTGGTCGGCGATCCACGCCATCTCCCGCTCGCCCGTGCCCATATCGGGGGCGGGCACGTTTTGCGCAGGGTGGATCAGATCGCGCTTGGCCAACTCATAGGCGAAGCGTCGGGTAATCAGCTCCAGCTCTTGCTCATCATATTCGCGCGGGTCGATGCACAGCCCGCCTTTCGAGCCGCCAAAGGGCGCTTCAACCAGCGCGCATTTATAGGTCATCAGCGCCGCCAGCGCTTCCACCTCATCCTGATTGACCGAAATCGCATAGCGGATGCCGCCCTTCACAGGCTCCATATGTTCGGAATGCACCGAGCGATAGCCAGTGAACGTTTGAATTTGACCGCGCAGGCGCACACCAAACCGGACTGTATAGGTGGCGTTGCAAACCCTGATCTTCTCCTCCAGCCCCGGCGGCAGGTCCATCAGCGCGACGGCACGGCTGAACATAATGTCAACGCTTTCGCGGAAGGTGGGTTCGTTTGCGGGGGCCATCTGTAGTCTCCTTATTAAGCACAACGACTCGGTCGCCTAATTGCCTTATGGCGAGAAACTTATGGTGGTATAGTTAACTTCGCTACGACTTTTGGGCGAATTTTTGCCGGCGTGTATGCCGGAAGTGTGGCCGATTGTTTCCAAATCCCGAAACAATAGCCATCGGCGCGACCTACTGCACTGAAAACATGAACAAATCGCCATAAATCGCCCTTGGCCTGCCCAATTTCTGCCACGATCCCATGGCTAAACAATTTCTGCACAAATGTGTCTGTGTGCGCTTCGTGGGGAGGCGTCCTGCGGGAAAGGTGACTTGATGAAACGGTTAGATGTTCGGACCTTTTTGGCCCTCGCGCGATTTTATCGCGACGAGCGTGGTGTCGCGACGATCTTTGCGTGCTTCATGATTATGATGATGGTTGTCGTCGCGGGGATCGGCGTTGACCTGATGCATAACGAGATGGAACGCACGCGGATGCAGAACACGCTGGATCGCGCGGTTCTGGCGGCGGCCGATCTCGATCAGACCTTGGCCCCTGATGCGGTGGTCGAAGACTATTTTGAAAAAGCGGGTATGGGCGACTTTCTGAGCGCTGTGAATGTGGATCAGGGCATCAACTACCGTACCGTAAACGCCACTGCGTCAACGGTTTCGCAAACTCAGTTCATGCACCTGATGGGCGTAAACGAATTGCGCGTCCCTGCTGTCGGAACCGCAGAAGAACGCATCTCGAATGTCGAGGTCTCGCTGGTCCTGGATATCTCAGGTTCCATGAGCCGCAACAGCCGGATGACCAATTTGCACTCTGCGGGCAAGGATTTCGTTGACAAGCTGATCCGCGAGGAAACGCAGAACCTGATATCGATCAATGTTGTCCCCTACTCCGAACATGTGAATGTGGGCGAGGACATTTTTGATGCGATCGCGAACAAGAACGAACGTCACGGATACAGCTATTGTATTGAAATCCCGGACGACGATTTCGACAACGCGGGCCTGTCGGCAACGCATACCTATGACCAAATGCAACACTTCCAATGGTACTATGGTGACTTGCGCGAAGTCGACAACACCACGTGCCCCCGCCGAAACTATGAAACAGTGATGGCGCACAGTCAGGATGCGACCGAGTTGAAAAACCGGATCGACAGCCTGCAACCGCGTGCGCAAACATCCATTTTCCTCGGGCTGAAATGGGGCGCGGCGTTGCTGGATCCATCTTCACGCAACATTGTCAGCAATTTGTCCAGTGCGGGCGTTGTGGATGCGACCTTCGCAAACCGTCCGGCAGAGTATGACGACTCCGAGACGCTGAAGACGATTGTGGTGATGACGGACGGCAAGAACACCGAGAGTTATCGCATCGCAGATTGGGCCTATGACAGCGCTTCGGACTACAACCACTGGCGTAGATACAACTTCTCGACATGGCTCGATACGTATGTCCGCAGGCAATACCACAGATACTATTACGAGCAGAAGTATGACGCTGTTCTGGGCGACACTCTGACTCAACAGATTTGCACCGCCGCAAAAGAGGCTGGCATCGTGATCTGGGGCGTTGGCTTCGAAGTAGATGATCACGGCGCGGACGTGCTGCGCGATTGCGCCTCCTCTCCCAGCCACTTTTTCCGGGTCGAAGGTGTGGAGATCAGCGAAGCCTTCTCGGCCATCGCCACACAGATTAACCAGTTGAGGCTGACCCAATGATGCGCGTTTTCAAGACCGCTCTGCGCCGGTTCGCGCGCCGCGAAGATGGGCAGCTTATTGCGGAATTCGCTTTGGTGATCCCGTTGATCTTCACGATCTTTCTGACGACGGTCGAACTTGGCATCTATTCAATGCGCCAGATGTTTCTGGATCGCGGATTGGACATGGCTGTGCGCCAGGTGCGTCTGAACACCTCGGCGCGTTTTGACCATGTCGCAATCAAAACGATGATCTGCAACTTTGCGGGCTTCATCGACAATTGCGACAGCCAGTTGCAATTGGAAATGGCTCCGATCGATCTGCGCAACTTCACCGGTCTCGATACGACTGTGGGGTGCACCGACGCCGCGCAGCCTGTGCAGCCGGTGACGCAATTCATCAATGGCGGGCAGCACGAAATGATGCTGATGCGCGCCTGTTACAAATTTGACCCGATCTTCCCCACCTCTGGCCTCGGCTATGAGATGGCAGAAAACGGCGATGGCGCGGGCATGGCCAAAATGGTCTCGATGACCGCTTTCGTACAGGAACCGTAAACATGACACGGCAAACCGATGGCCCCCAACCTCTTCGCAAGCGCAGTTTTCTGCGCCGCATGGTAAATGGTTTCGCTCGGGATGAGCGCGGCTCCATCGCTGTTGAAGCCGTGCTGATCCTGCCGATGATGTTTTGGGTCTATTTGGCGATTTTCTCGAGCTTTCACGCCTATCGCACCTATACGGTCAATCAAAAGGCCGCCTACACGATCGGCGACATGGTCTCACGGGAGACCAACCCTATTGATGACGACTATTTGGCCGGAACACGCTCGCTGCTGACCTATCTGACAGCCGCGCCGCTTGCGGATGTATCCGTACGCCTTACATCCGTGCGATATGACGCCGCCGCTGACCAATACGAACGGGAATGGTCCCAAGCGGAAGGGTTCATGGATGCGGCTACGGCAGGCGATGTGCGTAGCTGGGCCGCAGAGCTGCCAACCCTGCCCGATGGTGAACGTGTGATGGTTGTCGAAACCCGGCACAAATACGAGCCGCCTTTCGACGTGGGCTTTAACGAACGCGATGTGGATAACTTCGTCTTCACGCGCCCCCGTTATGCGCCTTGCGTGCTGTGGCACACAGGCACACTCTCTTGCTGATCACCGCTGGGTGTCGCGCGTGCGCATCTCATAGATCGGCATATGTGCAGATGTGACACGCGGCTCTGTCGCGCGGCGGCCCTTATCGGCGCACAATCACCTCTGCGCCGCGCTCTTCGGGTTCATCATCGACCATTTCAGCAGGGAATCCCGGCGCGGTCACGTCGAGACCAGCGCGATCTTCGAGCCGTTTGATGATATTGGGTGACAGCTCGCGCGGGCCGTATTTGTCGATCCCGTCGGCAAAGATATCAATCAGCAGCGGGTTCAACTCCAACGCCACCCCGGCCCGGTCCGCAACCTCTTGGAACAGGCCAATATCCTTGGCCACAAGGTCCATCGTGAAGCTGATATCGCGTGAGCCGTTGAGGATCACCTGACTTTCAGTCTCATGCACAAAGGAATTGCCGGAACTGATCCGCATCGCCTCATAGGCGACGCCCAGATCCATGCCTGCGCCCTTCGCCACCGCCAGCGCCTCGGCGCAGGACACCAGATTGGCCGTGGCCAGAAAATTGGTCAGCACCTTCAGCACCGAGGCCGAGCCGAGCGGGCCGGTATGCAGCACCCGGCGGCCCATAATGGTCAGCAGTGGCAGGATGCGCTCGAACGTGGCCCGATCACAGCCCGCGAAGATCGAGATATTGCCCGTATCCGCCCGGTGACACCCGCCCGAAACCGGACAATCCACCGCCGCGCCGCCCTTGGCGATCACGTCCGCACCGATGCGCTTGACCTCCGCTTCATCGGTGGTCGACATTTCCATCCAGATTTTGCCGGGGCCGATATGGGGGAGCATCTCTTCCAGCACCGCCGCGCTCGCCGCAGGGCTGGGCAGGCAAGTGATGATCGCGTCGCAGGCCTGCATCATCGCCGCCGGGCTGGCGCCATCGCTTGCGCCCGCTGCGACCTTGGCGGCAACGAAGTCCGCGTTGAGGTCATGCACCTGCACCTCCACCCCGTTGCGTATAAGCGCGCCCGACAGCTTGCCGCCAACATTGCCCAGCCCGATAAACCCGATTTTCATGTTACGTTTCCCCTGTTGGTTTGCGCAAAGAGTCGCCGCTCAAATACGCCGCGTCGCGCCTGATTGCGACCTCTGCGCCACGCGGGGGCCAGCCCCCGCAGCCCCCGAAGTATTTTGGGCGAAAGGAAAACAAGACGGTCCTTTTCTGTTTCGCTTGGCGAGGAAAACTCCCCCCGGAGGGCCGGGTTGCCATGCCCCGCGCGATGGGTAGGCTGGGCGCATGAGTTATCCATCGAACCTTCCCCGGCAACGCGACCGTGATGAGGCCGCAGGCATCGAGGTGAGCGAGGACTTCGAGCCCTTTGCCCAGCGCAACGATGTGTTCAGCCGCGCGTTTTGGGATGAGCGGGTGCGGAGCAAGC
>CAZPXE010000171.1:0-6987 GCA_964590545.1 uncultured Rhodobacterales bacterium
GAAAAGACACAAGCGCTGATGGAGCAATGCGACATGATCGTCGCCACCGGCAGCCAGAACAACGTCCACCGCGCCCAGACCGCCGGCACCCCGGCGGTCGCCGTTGGTGCAGGCAACGTGACGGTGATCGTCGATGAAACCGCTGATCTTGCGGATGCGGCACAGAAAATCCGCGCCTCGAAGTGTTTCGACAACGCCACCTCATGCTCGTCCGAGAACGCGGTAGTCGTTGTGGATGCCATCTATGACGCGTTCATAAAGGCGATGGCAGGCGCGGGCGGTGCGCTCGTTGAGGATGAAGCCGGGATCGTTGCAAAGCTGTGGCCCGGCGGCCACCTGAACCGCTCGGTCATCGCCCAAGATGCGGATAAAATGATCGCCGCGCTGGAACTCGATCTGCCGGAAGGGACGGACTATATCGCTGTGCCGACCTCTGGTATCGGGCCAGAGCATCCTCTGTCTGGTGAAAAACTGAGCAGGGTTCTGGCCCTTTACCGCGCGTCCGATTTTGAGGCCGCCGTGCAAACAACACGCGAGATTCAATTGCACCAAGGGGCAGGTCACTCCGTCGGGCTGCACTCAAACGACCCCGAGCGGGCTGTGACGCTTGCGACAGCCATCCCCACCAGCCGGGTGATTGTCAATCAAGCGCATACCTTCGCGACAGGCGGGTCCTTCACCAACGGTATGCCCTTTTCCCTATCGATGGGCTGCGGGACATGGGGCGGTAACTCGGTGAACGACAACGTGAACTACCGCCACTTCATGCAAACCACGAAAATCATCCGCGAAATCCCCGAACGCGAACCGAGCCTTGAGGATATCTTCGACGGCTACTGGGCCGAGGCCGGAAAATGAAACTCAGCATGACAAGCCCGCCAGAAGGCGCGGTGCGCGACTGGCTGGACGCGCGCGCAGAGGAAGGTGGGCAGGCAGCGACATTCCCGGAAACGGGCCGCGCGCTGACTTGGCCTGAACTCCGTGACCAAGCCGCGAGGATTGCTGCGGATCTGACCGCCCAAGGCATCGCGAAGGGTGAAAGCGTCGCTATCGTCCACCCCAACGGAGAGCCGGGGTTAATCGCCCTATATGCGGCTCTATACGGGGGGTTTAGAGCCACAATGATCAACCTCGCCGCCGGGCCAGAGGCGATCCGGTACGCGCTGGAGCATTCCGAAGCGAAGGTTGCCTTTGTCCATGACGACCCGCGCGAGATGTTTGATGCGGTCTGCCCAGACGGTCTGAGCGTTTACACCGCGCAAGGCGGCACCGCGCCTTTGCATCCCGTCGCGGCAGAAGATGACGCGTTGCTGATGTATACTTCTGGCACAACCGGACGACCCAAGGGCGTCGTGCATACGCAATCGAGCCTGCTTGCGGGCGGTTGGACGCCGACTGTGGCCCACAAGCTGACATCCGAAGATCGCGGCTTCGGCGTGCTACCGTTCTACCATATCAACGGCCTGTGTGTGACCGTGATGGGGGCGCTTGTGTCTGGCGGCTCGCTCGCGATGGTATCCCGCTTTTCCGCTTCGCGCTTCTGGGACTGGGCCGAAAAGGGTGGAATCACTTGGTTCTCAGTCGTGCCAACGATCATCAGCCATTTGCTGCACAATGACGCGACCCCTTCGCAGGCGCTTATGTCCCGCCTACGCTTCGCTCGCTCCGCCTCTTCCGCGCTTGCGGTGGAAACACAGACCGCGTTCCAGAACCGCTTCGGCCTGACGATTGTCGAAACGATGGGCCTGACCGAGACCGCCGCTCAGTGTCTTTCAAATCCGTTAGATCCTGCTTTGCATAAAATAGGCTCTCCCGGCATCGGGTTCCCGAACGAAGCACGGGTGGCGGATGACAAAGGAAACATTTGCGCGCCGGGGGTTGAAGGAGAAATCCAAATTCGCGGGCCGAATGTGATGAAGGAATACCTCAAGAACCCTGACGTAACGCGCGACTCGTTTCTGGATGGCTGGCTGCGCACGGGCGATCTGGGGCGCGCGGATGAGGATGGGTATATCTTCGTGACCGGGCGGTTGAAGGAGCTCATCATCAAAGGCGGCGAAAACATCGCCCCGCGCGAGATCGACGAAGCGCTGTATGAGCATCCCGACGTCATGGAAGCCGCGGCCTTCGCCCGGCCCTGCAAGCAATATGGCGAACGGGTTGAAGCGGCTGTGAGGCTGACAGAAGCGTCGAAGGCTAGTGCGCAAGAGTTGCTGGAGCTGTGCATTCAGCGGGTTGGCACGTTCAAAGCACCGGATGTGGTGCATATTCTGGACGAGTTGCCAAAGGGACCATCGGGCAAGATTCAGCGACTATACCTGAACGAGATGCTGCACGGTTAGAGACTGTTACACAAAGCCCAGCGCAATCAGGCGCAGCCCCATGAGCAGGAACGCGGTCAGGACGGCTTTGCGGAACAACTCTTGCGACACGCGGCCGCGCAGCACCTCTCCCACCCGAAAACCAACGAGCACCACGACCAGTGCAACGACGGACTTCAGCAAGACCGGGACCGTCAGGATACCGGCGACGATCTGACCCGCGCCGAGGGGGAGCACCCCTGCGAGGAACAGAAACCCTGTCGCGCCGATAAACCGCTCCTTCGAGACATCCCGCGCCACCAGATACATCGCGACCGTGGGCGACCAGATGGAAGACATGCCGCCCAGCGCCCCGGATAGCGCGCCAAAGCCCAACTGCCAGCCGCGACCGGGACCGATGTTCAGCTTTACGCCCAGCAGCAAGTTCAGCGAGAACGCCACCATCGCAACGCCAATTGTCACGGTGAGCAGGGCGGTTGGGTAGTCGGCGATGAACATGGACGTCACAAAGATGAACACAACGATTGCCAGCGCAAAGGGCCAGTATTCGCGTATCAAGCTGCGCTTGTTCGGCGCGTGGGCGAATTGCAGCGAATTGGTCGCAAGGATCGACAGCCAAAGCAGCGGGATCGCTTCGGTTGGGGGGATGAACAACGTCAGAAACGCCATCGCTGCAGCAGGTAAACCGATCCCAAGGAAGCCCTTCACCACCCCCGCGACAAGGAAAATCGCCAGTATTAGAGCCGTTTGTGCGGGATCAAAAGTGGTAAGCAGTTCGGTCATTCGCTCAGCATTCTGTCGAGGGCCACGGCAAGGCTCACGGCCTCTCGCTCCGCCACGTCCTTGATCTGGCATCGGCAAGAAAAACCGTCGGCAACAACCAAAGTGTCTGTCGGCGCAGCGCGCACGGCAGGCGCAAGGGAAAGTTCGGCCATATCGCGCGACACTTGCTCGGTCTGTGCCTGATAGCCGAACACGCCCGCCATGCCGCAGCACGAACTGTCGATCATCTGCGCGTCTGTGCCGTTTACATTGTTCAGAGCCTGAACTGTCGCGCCCGCCACGCCCATCGCTTTCTGGTGGCAATGCCCATGCACCAGTGCAACCCGGTCCGCGGACAAACCGTCGACGGGATGCGCGGCGATATACTCGGCAAAGGTGAGCACTTGCGCGCCCATCTCCTCAGTCCAATCGTCAATCAGGTTCACCGCTTCATCGCGGAACATCAGGGTGCAGGACGGTTCTAGCCCCACGATCATTTTGCCCTGTGTTAGAGCCGTTTTGAAGGCGTCTGTGGTGCGTTTCATCTCGGCGAGGGCTTGCCCGGTCATTCCAGCAGACAAGTAGGTGCGCCCACAGCAAAGGGGCCGCCCCGGCGCGGACAGAACCCCGACGCTCCGGCCTGTGCGTTCGATGACTCGCTTGGCAGCGCGCAGCGTTTCGGGATCGAAATGCCGGTTGAACGTGTCGGCGAAGAGCAGCACGTCGCCATCGCTTTCTTCGGCGAAGGGCTTGGTGAAGCGGGGGAGCCTTCGGTTTGCGCTCAGGCCGGTCATCTTCTCAACCAAGCCGGGGAAGGCATAGGCGAGATTGGCGGCGCCCCCGAAGCGCGCGGCGATGGGGGCAAGGCGCGGCAGGTGGGCAATGATCTTTTCGCCAAGGGTCGCGCCCTGCGCTTCGTACCGAGCGGCTTGCACTTCGGTCTTCATCTTCGCCATGTCGATGGACATCGGGCATTCGCTTTTGCACGCCTTGCAGCCCACACACAGCTTCATCGTCTCAGCCATTTCATCCGAGGCGAACGCCCCCTCGCCCAGCCGCCCAGTCAGAGCGAGACGGATTGTGTTGGCGCGGCCACGGGTCAGGTCCTGCTCATTCCCGCTCGCGCGGAAAGAGGGGCACATCACTCCGCCAGTGCTTTTGCGGCAGGCACCGTTGTTGTTGCACATCTCCGCAGCACCGGCGAGGCCACCGGGCCAGGCGGACCAGTCGAACACAGTCTCGCGTTCATGTTGCGCATAGCCTTCGGGCCAGCGCATCAGGGAACGGTCATCCATCTTCGGCGCACGCACGATCTTGCCGGGGTTCAGCACACCGCCGGGATCGAAACGATCTTTGACCTGCTCAAAGGTGCGGACCATCCGGGCACCGTACATCTTTTCATGAAACTCAGACCGAACGATCCCGTCACCATGCTCGCCGGAATGGGAGCCTTTGTATTCGGCAACCAGATCAAACGCCTCTTCGGCAATCGCGCGCAACTGCTTCACCCCCAACTCTTGCCGCAGGTTCAGAACAGGGCGGACATGAAGCAAGCCAACCGAGGCATGGGCGTACCATGTGCCATCAGTGCCATGCTTGCGGAAAACACCCGTGAGGCGGTCGGTAAATTCAGCGAGATGTTCGAGGGGGACGGCGCAATCCTCAACAAAGGACACAGGCTTTCCTTCGGAGCGCATCGACATCATGATGTTCAGCCCTTGGGTGCGCACGCCCCAGATTCGCGCCTGAAAGGCGGGGTCTTCAGCCTCGACCACGCCGCCTTCGGCTTTGCCCGGGTCGCCCCAGCGATAGCCAAGCTCTGCCATCAGATCGCCCAGCGCAGTCAGGCGGCGTCGGTTCTCGGGCGGGGCTTCAGCGAATTCAACCAGCAACAGGGCCGCTGGGTCGCCGCGTACAAATTCTTCGACGATGGGCCGGAATTGGGGAATATCGCGGCCCAGCCGGATCATGTTGTGATCAACCAGTTCCACCGCGACGGGGCCAAGCTTGACGATATGTTGCGCGGCCTCCATCGCGGCGCGGAAGGTGGGGAAATGGCACACGCCAAGGGATTTGGTGGTGAGCGTCGGGGAGAGGTTCAGGTCAAGCGAGCGGGTCACCCCTAGCGTGCCTTCCGAGCCGATCATCAGATGCGCCATGTTGGGCGCGCCCCCGAGCAGCGCATCGATATTGTAGCCACCGACGCGCCGTTGCACCTGCGGGAAACGGGCGCGGATTTCATCCGCCTCGCGCTGCGCCAAATCGATCATGTCGGCATCAAGCGGGGTGTTCTGCGGCGTGGCATCAAAGCGGCGAAGGGTGCCATCGGCCAGCATCGCTTCCAGCCCGGCCACGTTATCCTGCATCTTGCCGTATCGGATCGACCGCGACCCGCAGGAATTGTTCGCCGCCATACCCCCCAATGTCGCACGGGACGCTGTCGAGACATCCACAGGATACCACCAGCCATCAGGTTTCAGCCGCCGGTTCAAGGTATCAAGCACCAAGCCCGGCTCAACCGTCGCAGTCCCGGCATCGGCGTCATAGTCTAGCACTCGGTTCAGATGCTTGGTGAAATCCACCACGAGCGCCGTATTCACTGTCTGCCCGGATTGAGAGGTGCCACCGCCGCGTGGAAGCAGCGCGATACCTTCCTCGCGCGCGAAGCTCAGGGCGGCTTCCACATCTTCCCACCGTTTCGGCACCACAACCGCATGGGGCATCATCTGATAGATCGACGCATCCGTGGCATAGCGCCCCCGGTCGAAATCCCCGGTCAGCAAATCGCCTTCGATCTGGCCCGCCAATCGCGTGTAATTCACCATTTTTTCTTGACCTCCCCTGCCGTTCACCTTCTGCTCCCGCAAAAGAAAGTGCAACTCGAGCACATGCCGAAAAACCTGCATCACCCAACGCTGCCTGAAATCAAAGATTTCAACGCGTTGGGTGACACTAGGTATTTTTGGTATTCGGCATGATGCTTTAAACAGGGCGTTGGTAATGAAATCAGGGCGACATTTTTTGCAAATTCCGGGTCCGACGAACACACCGGACCGTATCTTGCGGGCGATGCACCGGGCAGTGATGGATCACCGGGGGCCGGAATTTGCGGAATTGGGACGGAGCGTGCTGGACGATTTGAAGGCCGTTTTCAAGACGAAGAACCGCGTGGTGATCTACCCTGCCTCCGGCACAGGCGCATGGGAAGCGGCGTTGGTCAATGTTCTGTCCCCCGGCGATCAGGTGCTGATGTATGAAACCGGGCAATTCGCGACCTTGTGGAAAAACATGGCCGCCAAGCTGGGGTTTGAACCTGTTTTCATGCAAGGCGACTGGCGCACCGGGGCGAGTGCGGAGGCGATTGGCGCGCAGCTTGCCGCCGATACGGGCCATGCGATCAAGGCGGTTTGTGTGGTGCATAATGACACCGCTACGGGGATCACTTCCGATATTGGCGCGGTGCGCAAGGCAATCGACGACGCCGGGCATCCCGCATTGCTGATGGTCGATACGATCTCCTCGCTTGGGTCGATTGATTTTCGCACGGATGAATGGGCTGTGGATGTGGTGGTGGCCGGCTCTCAGAAGGGTCTGATGCTGCCGCCGGGGCTGTCGTTCAACGCGATTTCGGACAAGGCTTGGGCCGCCTGTCAGGCCGGTGGCGATCGCCGGTCGTACTGGGATTGGCGCGATATGGCGGGGCCGAATGATCAGGGCTTCTTTCCCTATACCCCTGCTACCACGTTGCTTTATGGGCTGCGCGAGGCGCTGGATATGCTCTCTGAGGAAGGGTTAGACAACGTCTTTGCCCGCCACGCGCGCCATGCCGAGGCTACGCGTAAAGCAGTTGAGGCTTGGGGTTTGGAGATCCTTGCTCAGAACGAACACGAACGCTCGAACAGCC
>CAZPXE010000172.1:0-6980 GCA_964590545.1 uncultured Rhodobacterales bacterium
GCCAAAGCCAGACCGCCCGCACGGGCTGGCTTTTTAAAGCGTTTCGAGACATGGCTCAGGCACACGTATCGCAAATGTCCCCAAGAGCGCGACGCGCGCCAAGGTATTTGCGATTCAACGTTTTCTCGAAACGCTATAGGTCACCTGAGCGCTCTGAATATTCGTCGCGCCAAAGTTGTTGAAATAGATCGCCCCGAACATCTGCTGCCATCGCCACCCCGCGGTCTGGCTTAGCCACTAACTTAGCGAAGGGGGATTGCGCTCAATTCACCTTCGGCGCGCGCGCCATCCCAAGCAGCGCCTCAACATCCAAATGCGCCTCAAGATGATCGGCCAGCCGGTCCAGAACCGCATCCACCTGCGCGTCATAATCCAACGTGCTGGCGAATCCCAACCCGCCCAGATACGCCGCCCGGAACCCGTCGCTGCTGAAAATCCCATGCAGATACGCCCCGCGCACCCGGCCGCCGAAACTGCTGGCCCCATGCGCCGCGCCGCCAATCTCCAACCACGCGCCGTTCCGGTGATCCGGCCCGTCGCTGACACCTTTATGTATCTCGTACCCCCTCACAGGCGTGTCATAGGGCAGGGCGGTTCCAGTGCTCAGCGCCAGTGTCTTATGCACACCCAACACCGTGTCGATGTCCAGATGCCCAAGCCCGTCAACCGTTTCCGGCGCGCCTTCGATGCCCTCCGGGTCGGCAATGCTGCGTCCCAACATCTGATAGCCACCGCACAGGCCCAGCACATGACCGCCGCGCCGGATATGCGCGGCCAGATCCACGTCCCAGCCCTGCGCGCGGAAGAATTTCAGGTCGGATATCGTCGCCTTCGAACCGGGCAGGATCACCAGTTGCGCATCGCCCGGCAGGGCGGCGCCGGGCGGGATAATCTCAAGCGAAACATCAGGTTCCGCCGCAAGCGGGTCCATATCATCGAAGTTTGAAATGCGCGGAAGCTGCGGCACCACGATTTTGCAGGCGCCGCCCGTCGCGCTGCGCAGGTCCAGCACATCCTCGGCAGGCAGCAGGCGCGCATCGTCAAACCACGGCACCACGCCAAGCCCGGTCCAGCCCGTGCGACGCGCAATCTCGGTCATGCCATTTTCGAACAGGCTCACATCGCCGCGAAACTGGTTCACCGCATAGCCTGCAATCATCGCCCGGTCCGTATCGTCCAAAACCGCATGGGTGCCCACAAGCTGCGCGATCACACCGCCCTTGTTGATATCGCCCACCAGCACCACCGGCACCCCCGCCGCTGTGGCAAATCCCATATTGGCGATATCGCCCGCGCGCAGGTTCACTTCCGCCGGAGAGCCCGCACCCTCCACCAAAATCAAATCGGCCTCTTGGCCAAGAATAGTGAAACTCTCCAGAACCTTCTCCAGAAGCAGCGCCTTGCGTGACCCGTAATCCTTGGCGCGGCTGGTCCCCATCCGCTGCCCTTGTACCACCAGTTGCGCGCCAGTCTCGCTTTCGGGCTTCAAAAGCACTGGGTTCATATGAACCGATGTGGGCACGCCCGCCGCGCGCGCCTGCAAAGCCTGCGCGCGGCCAATCTCGCCGCCATCTTCGGTCACGGCAGCATTGTTCGACATGTTCTGCGGCTTGAATGGCCGCACCCGTAGCCCCCGCCGCGCGAAAAGCCGGGCCAGTCCCGCCACAAGCAGCGACTTCCCGACATTCGAGCCGGTGCCTTGGATCATCAAAGCCTTGACCATACACGCCTCCGTGTTCCTCATGGCGGTGTAACTCAGGGAGGGGACGACATGAATACCCCAGCGCATCTTCTGCTCGGCGCCGCCGTCTTTGGCCGTAAACCGCCGCGCGGGGTGATTTGGGCGGCGATGCTCGGCGGGCTGTTGCCCGATCTGTCGCTGTATGTGCTCGCAGGTGGGTCGATGTTCCTGCTCGGCATCTCGCCGCAGCGTGTGTTCAATGAACTGTACTTTTCAGACGCTTGGCAGACGATCTTTGCAATCGACAACTCGTTTCTGATCTGGGGCGTGTTGCTGGCGCTCGCGATCTGGGCGCAGCGGAGTTGGGCGATTGCACTGTGCTCCGCCGCGCTGCTGCATATCGCCTGCGACTTCCCGCTGCATCACGACGACGGCCGCGCGCATTTCTGGCCGCTCTCAAACTGGGTCTTCGAAAGCCCGCTCAGCTATTGGGATACGCGTCATGGCGCAGCCTATGTCGCCCCGCTTGAGGCGGTGCTGGCCACCGTCGCGGCCATTGCTATCTGGCTCTACCGCCCCGGCATCGCGATGTCGCTCGCGGCGCTGGCCTTGCTGATTCTGGAGTATCGCACGGTCTATTCCTGGCTGTTCACCTTTGTAGACAGCTAACAGGGGGCCGCCCAAAAGAAAAACCGCGCCCAGAGCAGATGGACGCGGTTTTTCTTTGTGCCTAAGGAGTTTACGCGGCGCGCACTTCCTCGGCAGCGGCAGCAGCATTGCGGCGCTCACTCTCTTCACGCGACAGCGCGACAGAGGTGCGCACACCTTTGCTGACAAATTCCATCAGGCCGGACACAACCCGTTCATTGGGGTCAATCCCGGCGCAGCTCAGAACTTCACGCCCATCGCGTGAACGCGCCCAGCGGGCGATTTGCTCAGGGCCGTTACCGTATTTTTTGTCGTCTGCGATGGCGTCGTCCAAAGCAGCCAGCACAACGGCTGCAAACAGTTTACGTGCACGATTGCCTTGCTCGTTGTTGAAGGCAGTGCCGTCTACGAAATCTTTCATCTCGCATCCTTGTTGTTATTGGTCTTGTCGTTTTGCGTGGCGTTCCTTATGGCCCATCCCAACCGATTCGGATACCCTGATTTTGCAATGCAGCCTTGCGTTGCGTGCATAGCTTATAGAGTACACACCACGATATCTGGTTGTCTTGCGCCCTGCCACGACGCCAGATATAGGATCGTGCAAGTTTATATCAACCTTTCGACATGGTTTCGCCACAATGCCAAAAATCAACGGAAACGAGATTCGCCCCGGAAATGTGCTGGAGCATAATGGTGGTCTCTGGGCCGCCGTCAAAGTCGACCATGTGAAGCCCGGCAAGGGCGGTGCCTTCGCGCAAGTCGAAATGCGCAACCTGCGCAACGGCTCCAAACTGAACGAACGTTTCCGCTCGGCGGATAAGGTTGAACGGGTGCGGCTGGAACAAAAGGACCAGCAATTTCTGTATGAGAACGACGGCATGCTCGTGTTCATGGATACCGAAACCTATGAACAGATCGAACTGCCCGCCGAATTGCTCGGCGAGCGCCGCCCGTTCCTGCAAGACGGCATGACCATTGTGGTCGAGTTTTATGACAGCGAAGCGCTGAACGCGACTGTGCCGCAGAAAGTGACCTGCAAGATCGTCGAGACCGAGCCAGTCGTCAAAGGCCAGACTGCGGCAAACTCATTCAAACCCGCGATCCTCGACAATGGCGTCAAGGTCATGGTGCCGCCCTTCGTCGGCCAAGATGAAATGATCGTGGTGAACACCGAGACGATGGAATATTCCGAACGCGCGTAAACGGGCTAGGCAAGCGGCCAAACGCCGTCAATCTCCGACTCAGCGAACGTTTGCGTATGGTTCAGGCCCGCCTTGTGCGGGCCTTTTTGATGCGATGTGGCTCAATAATGCCATTTGTGTCACGACGCCCCGCACAGACCTCGGCGGATTTCAGGCGCGGGGATTTCTGATAAGCCTCTAAAACATATCAGTTATTTGATGATTTCTCGGTAAAACCTGCGTAGCGCGCGACTTGTCGTGTCATCCTGACACATCAAAGTGTCATTCATAATTGACATTAATACTTGTCAGGTTATCCTTACGGTATGTCGAATTCCTTGCCCTCGTGCGCAATTGCTTGGGACGCGACACTTCACTGAGCGGGTATTGAGTGCGGCTACCTGTTTCAAAATTGCAAGACCCAAGCGCCGAAGGAGATACCTATGGCCGATGAAGATAAAGTCTGGCCGACCGGCTTGACGCTGAAAGAAGCAGAAGAGCTGCACAGCTACATAATTGACGGGACACGCGTGTTCGGCGGTATCGCTCTGCTGGCACACATCTTGGTCGCATCGTCGACCCCGTGGCTCGGATAAGGAGGGCTAGTTTATGAACAATTCCAAAATCTGGCTCGTCGTGAACCCCACCATCGGCATCCCGCTATTCCTTGGCGCGGTTGCGGTCGGGTCCTTCTCCGTGCACCTGGCAGTCGTATCAAACACCTCGTGGGTGTCGGATTTCCTCAAAGGCGAAGACATGGGCAGCACGTCAGCTGCTCTGAAAGTCGAGGATGGCGTGCAAACCGCGTCCGCTCCGGCAACCACTTTCGGTGGCGGTCAGCGCATTCAAATCACAATGCCGGACGGCACGTCCGCCTGGGCAGTGATCGAAGCGCAAGAGACAACAATGGCCTCGGCCCTGTTGCCAAGGTCGGAATAGCCATTCCGAAAACATCCGGCGGGTGCCTGTTTCGGGCTGCCCGCCGGATAACATCCATTTTCGGGCCTGCCGCAATCGCACAGGCCCTGACCGGATCACACCTGTCTGAACGGGCGCACCTTCCTGCGCCCCGCTTTACGCATTCAGGAGGCTAGGCCCCCCGTGTTCAGCACCAAAGACTATACAGTCAAAAAGCTGGTGACGCTCGCGCCACACCTTCTGCCATTCGCAGATGTTGCCACCGAGGCTATGCCTTTGCGTCGGCTCCTGCGCTTGTCCCTGTTCCAGATCACTGTCGGTATGGCGCTGGTGCTGCTGGTCGGCACCTTGAACCGGGTGATGATTGTCGAATTGCAGGTCCCGGCTTCGCTGGTGGGCATCATGCTCTCGCTACCGCTGCTCTTTGCGCCCTTCCGCACGCTGATCGGGTTCAAATCCGATACCTATGACAGTGCCCTCGGCTGGCGGCGCACGCCCTATATGTTCAAAGGCTCCATGCTGCAATTTGGTGGCTTTGCGATCATGCCCTTCGCGCTGCTGACCCTGTCGGGCCTCGGCTACGCGGCCGATGCGCCGCGCTGGTTGGGCCTTGGGTCCGCCGCGCTGGCCTTTCTGCTGGTGGGGGCCGGGGTGCATATCGTGCAAACGGTTGGCCTCGCGCTGGCCACCGATCTGGTCGAAGAAGAGGACCAGCCGAAAATCGTCGGCCTCATGTATGTCATGCTCCTGCTGGGCATGGTCGTGTCGGCCTTCATCTATGGCCGTATCCTAGAGCCATATACGCCCGGCAAACTCATCGCAGCCATCCAAGGCACTGCCGTCGTGACCATCGTGCTGAACGGCATCGCCCTGTGGAAACAAGAGCCACGCGACCGCGCGCGGGCGATGGCCGGACGGCCCAAACCCACATTTGGGCAGGCGTGGCAGGGCTTTATCTCCCAGAAAAACGCCGTGCGTTTGCTGATTGTCATCGGGCTTGGCACGTTTGGTTTTGGCATGGCTGATGTGCTGCTGGAACCCTATGGCGGACAGGTGCTTGGCATGTCGGTCTCCGCCACCACCACTCTCACGGCAATCCTCGCAGGTGGCACACTGATCGGCTTCTGGCTGGCCTCGGTCACACTTGGGCGCGGCGCGTCCCCGGCGGGCATTGCATGGGTCGGCGCACTGGTCGGCGTGCCTGCCTTCGCCGCCATCATCTTTGCCGCAAGCGGGGCGAATGTGACGCTGTTCTCCGCCGCAGTGCTGCTGGCAGGCTTTGGGGCCGGGCTGTTCAGCCACGGCACCCTGACGGCCACGATGCGCAGCGCGCCCGCCGAGCAGGTCGGGCTGGCGCTGGGCGCATGGGGCGCTGTGCAGGCGACCTGCGCCGGGCTGGCGATTGCCCTTGGCGGCGTCATCCGCGACGTGATTGTCGCCATGCCCTCCGTGGCCGAGCGCGGGGCGGAAATGGCCTATGTGCCGGTCTTCGGACTTGAAATGATTGTTCTGGTTCTCGCCGTTGCGGCCATCTGGCCGCTGCGGAACGCCTTCGCGCAACGCGGGGTTGATCCGTTGAGGACTGGACAGAGCGAGACTCCAAATTATGTCTCATAGAACGGTGATCGCGACCGGGGCAATGGCCCGCCCCGGCGCAGGCAGGGTGCGCAGCTCACCAGATCAGCGCGGGCCGAGACGAAGAAAAGGAAAACCCTTATGACCACCGTTGTGAGCCGGCTGTTCGCCGATGAAGCAACCGCAGAGCAGGCCGTCACGGCGCTGAAACTGCAAAAACACCCAGATAACAATATCGACGTTATCGGGGCAGGAAACACCGCGACCGACGAGATGATCGACGCCCGCGTGCCCAAGAAAAGCGCCGAGCTTTACGCCGCCGCGCTGTCCAAGGGGCGCGCGCTGGTTGTGTGCCGTGCACCGTTCTTCCCCGCCGGGGCTGCGCGCAATGCAATCGACACGATGAACATGTTCGATACGGTCGATGCCGGGGTCTCGGACGAGGATTCCTATATCCGAGAAGAGCCCAAAGACGGGCTTTACATGGATATCTCCGTTGACCGCACGCACCGCTATTGGGGCAGTTGGTCGTTCGAGCGTGAGAATTACGGCGTTGGCACAGGCCGCCCGCCTTCAGGGCGCAAGCATTGGGGGTCTTTGTTTGGCGCGCCTCTCATGGGCGCTGGCAAGTTCTGGGGCTCCATCATGCCGCCGCTGACAGGCGCGGGCAAGCACTGGGGCTCGCTCATGGCGCCGCTCGCGGGCGCTGGCAAGTATTGGGGCTCGATCATGCCACCCCTTACCGGGGCCGGCAAACACTGGGGCTCACCCTTCGCGGCGCCGCTGGCTGCTGCGGGCAAGCATTGGGGCAGCCCGACCGGGGAAACCGTGCTCAAGTCACACCCATATATGGGCTCGTTCCTGATCTCGCCGCTGGGCGGGTATAAGGAGTCGAAAGACTAAACATCCGAGCCGATATGGCCTGAGCACACGCCCGCACCGGACCTCCGATGCGGGCGTTTTACTGTTTGCTGTGC
>CAZPXE010000173.1:0-6957 GCA_964590545.1 uncultured Rhodobacterales bacterium
GTTAATCTGGCTTTCTTTTTCGATGTAGGTGTCTGAGCGCGCGACATAGGCTTCGGGCTGGTAGTAGTCATAAAAGCTGACGAAATACTCGACCGCGTTTTCGGGGAAGAACCCTTTGAACTCGCCGTAGAGCTGGGCCGCCAGTGTCTTATTGGGCGCAAGAATGATGGCGGGCCGCTGGGTCGTTTCGATCACCTTGGCCATGGTGTAGGTCTTGCCCGTGCCCGTCGCGCCAAGCAGGACTTGGTTCTGCTCGCCGTCCATCACCGCTTCGGACAGTTCCTTGATCGCGGTGGGCTGGTCGCCTGCGGGTTGAAATTCGGTCTGCATCACCAATTGCTTGCCGCCTTCCAGCTTGAGCCGTTCGCGCACGTCGCCTTCGGGCGCGTGGTTTAGGGCAGGCGAGGTGCTATCGCTGTGGACATAGGACATGGGCGCGGTCTCCTTACCTCTTGTATGTGGCGCAAAGGGGTAGGGGTGCAAGGGTGTCTGCTGACAGGTGCTGGCAGGAATAGGCGCGGGCGGTCACGTCTGCTCACGCAAGCGTCAAAGGGCTTGGCATTGGGCCAGTTCATCGCCACCTTCCGGTGCAGTTTAACGGAGGTTTCAAATGGCGGTTTTATCCCGGCGCAGTCTTATCATTGGCGGCATTGCCGTGGTCGTGGGCGGGCCGTTCATCGCCCATCGTTTGCTGCGCGAGGAGTATACCGGCGCGTGGTATCAGACCGACGCAGGTGTCGCGATAGATGGCACCGATCCAGTAGCGTATTTCACCGATGGCAAAGCAGTAGCCGGGGATGCGGCCCATGCACTCGAATGGGGTGGGGCGACGTGGCATTTCACAAGTGCTGAGAACCGGGTGGCGTTTGAGGCCGAACCCCTCGCCTATGCCCCGCAATATGGGGGCTATTGTGCGTGGGCAGTGGGGGCACGCAAGTCGCTGGCCCCCACCGAGCCAGAGCAATGGACGATTGTGGATGGTAAGCTGTATCTGAACTTCAACGCAGATGTTCAGACGCGTTGGAAAGAGGATGTGCCGGGCTTCATTGCCAAGGGTAACGCGAACTGGCCTGCATTAGAGGCGGGATTGCTATAGGCTCTCCCTCAGCTAGGGAGAGAGCCTCATGATCGAAGAACCAAAACGCCTGACCATCAAGCGCGACTGGCCGCGTCCGAGCGCCGAGCAAATCGCGGCGTTTCAAGGCGTGCCAACGGGGTTCGTGGTCGACGCGATGTTTGGCGGCGGCTCGCTAGCTACGCAGATCGCCCCGCTGACGCCAGATCAGCGCGCCGTGGCGGGGCCTGCGGTGACGGCGGATAACCGTCCGAGTGATGTGCTGCCCTTGCTCGCTGCATTGAACTTCGTGCGACCCGGCGATGTTCTCGTCACCGCTGTCGATGGGTATCAAGGCTGTGCCGCTGCTGGGGATCGTGTGGCTGGCATGGCGCGCAATGGTGGCGCAGTTGGCTTGGTGAGCGACGGTCCGATGCGTGACTTCGCAGGCATCTTGGAAACGGGCCTGCCGTGCTGGTGCACCGGGCTGAACCCGGGCTCTCCCTTTGCGACGGGGCCGGGGAAGGTTGGAACTCCGATGTTGATTGGGGGGCAGAGGGTTGCCTCTGGCGACATGATCGTCGCGGACCGGGATGGGGTTGTGGTGGTGCCGCTTGATCAGATCGACGGGGTAATCGCGCGTTTGCCCGAGGTCGCAAAGCAGGAAGAGGCGCTGGACGGGGAAGTTGCCAAAGGATTGACCAAAATGGACAGTATCGCCGCGCTTCTGGCCAGTGATGATATAAATTGGATAGACTGAGACATCGCGCCCGCTTGGCAAGCGGCCCGTGACGCGGCATAAGGCGCGGGATATCAGATGGATGGACACCCATGCGCGCACGAATCTATCAGCCAGCCAAGACAGCTATGCAATCGGGCACAGGCAAGACCCATCATTGGGTTTTGGAATACGCACCGGACTCGGCCCGCGATGTGGACCCCCTGATGGGCTGGACCTCGTCCGCTGATACGCAAAGCCAAGTGCGCCTGAAATTCGACAGCAAGAAAGCCGCGATGGACTATGCCAAAGACAACGGCATTGACGCCATCGTTCAGGAACCCAAGAAGCGCAAAGCCAATATCCGCCCCGGCGGTTACGGCGACAACTTCGCCACCAATCGTCGCGGCGTATGGACTCACTGACGATCCGCCAGACGACGCCGGATGATCCGGGTACTGCTGCGCTGATTGACGCGCATTTCCAACTGATGCGCAGCCAATCGCCAGAGGAAAGCTGCCACGTTTTGCCAGCAGAAGGGCTTCATGGCCTCTATATGCTCGCCGCTGAGTTGGACGGGCAAGTGGTGGGCATTGGCGCGATTGCCGAGGTCGAACCGGGTCATGCCGAGATCAAGTCGATGCACACAGCCCAAAAGGTTCGCGGTGTCGGGATCGCGCGCACGCTTCTACGCGGCTTGATCGACGAAGCGCTGCGGATTGGCCAAACCCGCGCCAGCCTGGAAACCGGCAGCGCTGCGGAGTTTTCAGCGGCCCGCCGCCTTTATGCTTCAGAAGGCTTCGAATACTGCGACCCGTTCGGCGACTATGTGAAAGACCCGCTTAGCGTTTTCATGACACGCGCTATCTGATCTCGCCCCATTGCGGCTTTCAACGCACGAAGAAGACAAGTGGCCCTACAGCGCAATTGTTCTGCCATGATCCAACGGTCAACGGGCGGCAAGGTACTAGGGTCCTGACCCTAGTCATCGTCCGGCGGAAGAATCGCATCGTCAGGCTGGCGCAGAAAGTCTTCAAGGCGGTTGAGATATCCAACGAAATCCTCAATTTCCTTCTGGCTGAACGCAGCTTTCAGCGCCTTTCGGCGACTGGCCATCAACGGGGCCGCAGTTTCAAAGGCTGCGCGCCCTTTTGGCGCGAGGCTGACAATGGTTTGCCGTCCGTCGTCGGAATCGCGGTTCACCTCTACAAAGCCTTTGTCTTTCATCTTCGGAAGGGCGCGGCTTAGGAGAGAATGATCCGCGCGCTGAACCGTGGCCAAATCACGGATGGTCATTGGGCCAACTTCGGCCAAATCCCATAGCACTCGCCATTCCACGATCGAAATCCCGCCGCCTCGCTGCAACAGACTTAGCCCCTGCATACGAGATGCAGCATAAATCGCTGGCAGGCGAGCGAAGATATTGAAGTTCTCACCTGCTTGTCGGGCGGCGATTTTTTTCAGGTCGCGTTTTGGCACTTCGGTCATACCCCGATTAAACAGGAGGACATTTTACGTGACAAGTCATATAATTTTTGCAATCTTGTTTTTGCGCCCCGAAAAAACGGGGTCATTGCGGCTGGAGGGCCGCACAATAACAGGGAGGAAAACATGATTAGAAACATTGCTTTGAGCGCGATTCTGGCGGCTCTTCCAACATTTGGCGCAGCGCAGGTAACGCTGACCGCCGAAACAACCACACCCGGCTCAACCCCGCACTACATCGATTCGACCTTGGCAGCGGTGCTCGACAGCGCTGGCGTGGCGACGATGCAGATCACCGAAGGTGCGACGCTGACGAACTCGGTTCAGGCCGTTGCGGAAGGCCGTTTGGATATGGCGCCAGCGCCGCTGATCCTGCCGTTCTTGCTCTCGCGCGGTATCGGACCTTATAGCGGTATCGGGCCAGAAAAAGGTGCGGAGTTGGCTGAGAACATCCGAGTGATCTTCTTCAACGCCGGCTCGGCGCAAATGCTTGGGTACTATAATTCGAACCCGGTTGAAGACATCCGGGACATGTCTGGTAAGCGCATCTGGAACGGCCCGCCACGCGGCGCGGCATTGACGTCCGGCCGGGCGATGATTCAATTGCTGTCCGGTATCAAGGACGGTGAAGGATACGAAGGTAACCAAACGCCTTGGCCAGATACTGTGGGCGCCGTCACGGGCGGCTCAGTAGACGCTTGGACGATTCCCGAAGGTCTGCCGTCTGGCCGTCAAATCGCCATTGCGGCGGCAGGTGGGATCACCATCCATGACGTGCCAAGCGATTTGTTGTCTAGCGAGCTGGGTCAGAACATCCTCAAAGCCCCGGGGCATGCACCGTATTCCGTGCCGATCGAAGAGTTCCGTGCCGCCTATGAAGGTAACGATATCACCGTTGTCGTGGATGATGACAGTTTCGACAGCTTCGCCACGGCGTTCGGCCAGATCGTGCCTGCTACGCTTGACGACGAACTCGTTTACAACGTGACCAAAGCGTATCTGGAGGGCGAAGGGCGCTTCCTGACGGGCTCCCCACGCGGTCCGTACACACGGCTGAGCTTCGGAGATCTGGATGGGGTCAGCCAAGGCGCTTGTGGCGCGGTAAAGGTGAAAATGCACCCCGGCGCGATCCGTGCGTTTGAAGACGCCGGTCACAGCGTTGCTGACTGCTTGAAACCATAATCTAACTGGGGTCGCGGAAACGCGGCCCCGACAAAAGGCTCTTTGAAATGTCCAACCCTCTTGGCCAGCGCATCGCTATTGCCCTTGCGGTTCTCCTCGTGCTTGTTGGGATGGTTAACACGATGCCGGAAATCCCCGGCCTGCAAGACCTCGCGCGTGAGGTGACAGGCCGCCCATTCTTCCGCGTCTCAGGTTTCCCGCCAGAGTACTTCTACCCGCCGGTATTCCTGTTGATGATGGTCATTGTGGCGCTGGACGCCAGCGTCTACCGCGCGTGGCGCGAAGAGAAACCTCATCTGGCATGGTTGGGATTTCTGCTAGACGCCGGGCTGATCCTTGCAGCCTTTCTGGCTGCGTTCGGATTTCTTGTCGAGATCGACTCCATCTGCCTTATCGACCAGATCACAGGCGAACGCGCTCGCTTGATCAAAGAGGCCGCCGCGCGGGCCGAAGGCGTTATTCCCGGCATTTCTTTTGAAGCCGAGGTGCCGTCCTGCCAAGCGCGCTTCGATATCTGGATTATTCCACTGCTGTTCACGATCATCACGCTGTTTTTCCTGTATAATGTGCGAGTCTGGGGTCTGCCGCTTGTCGCCGTGGCAAGCGTGGTGGTGATCTACACCGTTGGTACGGCGCTTATCTGGATGTGGGATCTGTCGAGCAACAATTTCCTGCTGACAAAACTCGGTGCCGATGGCGGCGATGTCCGCGCAGCAGCGATCCAAAAGGCCACCAATGTATTTATTACACCAGATGGTTTTTTGGGCCGTTTCATGGACATCATCGTAAACCAGGTATTCCCCTACGTGATCCTTGGCGCGCTTTTTGGAAGTTCGGCTGGTGGCACATCTTTGATCAAGCTCGCGGTGCGCCTGACGCGGCGTCTGCGCGGCGGACCGGCCCATGCGGCCATCGTTTCGTCTGCTATGTTTGGAACGATCACTGGCGGGCCGGTGACGAATGTGCTGTCAACCGGGCGACTGACGATCCCGATGATGCAGCGCAACGGATTCAATCCCCAGTTCGCGGGCGGTGTGGAGGCAGCGGCCTCGTCCGGTGGGCAGATCATGCCCCCGGTGATGGGCGTCGCAGCCTTTGTCCTCGTTGCGCTGACAGCCGTGCCTTACACCAAGGTGATTACAGCGGCGTTCCTGCCAGCGCTTTGCTTCTTCTTTTCGATTTTCCTTGCGGTCATGTTCCAAGCCCGGAGGGAGAAGGTGGAGGCGATGCGCGACATCCCGGAAGATTTGGTGATGAAGCGCCAAGACTGGCTGAACCTGATCATTATCTTCGTTCCCATCCTGACGATCCTGTTTCTGCTATTGGGTAACAAGGACACGATCAGCACCGGCTGGCTGTCCCAAGTTCTGCCAAGCGGTCTGACAAAAACCATCGTAAACGCCACGGGCGATGCCGTATCCGCTGGCTGGTGGGCGGTCGCCGTACTGCTTCCTTTGTTGTTCCTTGACCCGGAAACCCGAGCGAAACCAACAAAGGTTCTGACATCCCTCGCGGACGGCGGCATCCTGATCTCTCGCTTGTTTCTGTTGCTGTTCGCGGTTTCCATCATTTCCGCCTTCCTGAACGAAAGCGGGCTGACCGGAGAAATTACGCGGGCGGTGACGTCATGGCTTGAACAGGCACAAGTGCTGCGCCTGTTCGGGGTGGAAATCCAGATCGTTGGCGGCGTCTATCTGATGTTGGCGCTGACCTGTGCGATGTTCTGTGCGATCCTTTTGGGCATGGGAATGCCCACAGTTCCCGCCTACGTGAATGTGGCGCTGCTTCTGGGCCCGCTACTGGCCAATCTCGGCGTTAGCTTCTTCACCGCGCACATGTTTGTCTTTTACTTCGCCGTTGCCTCTGCGATCACTCCGCCTGTCGCGATCGCCGCCTTCGCGGCGGCCTCAATCACCCGAACCGAACCGATGCGCACCGGTATCGCAGCCGTGCGGGTCGGAATTGTGATGTTTACGATTCCCTTCGTTTTTGCATGGTATCCAGAGCTGTTATTGATCGAAGAGGCGGTGACCATCACCGACGACATGGGCCGCCGCACACTGATCGAAGGCTACAGCCGCGACGTAGATTGGCCGGCTCTGGGTTTGCTCGGAATACGCATCGCGCTTGCGCTGTATCTTATCGCTTCGGCGCTGGCGAAGTTTGACGCACGCGCGCTGTCGGGCATCGAGATTGTGCTGCGCTTGCTGGCTGCAGTGATGATCCTTTGGAAGACAAGCTTTGTGATGTTGATTGGTCTCGCCCTCGCTTTGATCTTGATAACAACGCACTACGCCCTTGCCAGAACCGGCGTGCGCCGTACCCGGGCCTAAGCCCAAACGGTCGTCTTGCTGCAGCAAAGCGGATCAGCATTTTGACGTCCCGCGCCATCTGATCCTTGCTCCCTCGCGGCTTTCAAGGCATGAACAATGCCAGCGGTCCCTTAGCTCAACTGGATAGAGCAGCTGACTTCTAATCAGCAGGTTGAGGGTTCGAGTCCTTCAGGGATCGCCAATAT
>CAZPXE010000174.1:0-6900 GCA_964590545.1 uncultured Rhodobacterales bacterium
CATCCTCGCGCCGATTGACCGAGTAGTGCAGCGCAAAATCCGCGCCGATGGCGTGCAAGCGGTGGGCAAAGGCAATCATCGGCGTGATCCCGATTCCGCCGCCCATCAGGAAGGTTTTGCGCGCATCCTCCACCAGCTCGAAATGGTTGATGGGTTTCGAGATGAAGACCCGCCGCCCTTCGGTGAAAATGCGATGCATCATCTTGGACCCGCCGCGCCCCTCATCCTCGCGCAGCACGCCGATCTGGTAGCTGGACGTATCCGCCGGATCGCCGGACATGGAGTATTGGCGCACGAATTCCGGGGTCACGACCACGTCCAAATGCCCGCCCGCAGTCCAGTCGGGCAAGGGGGCACCATCCCATGCGGTGAACTCGAATTTGGTCACATCCGCTGTCATCTGCTCAACCTTCGACACGCGCGCCGTGATAACAGGTGCATCATCGAATTCAGGCCGGGTGTGGGCCAGACCAACTGTTTCACCCCGCGCTAACCGCTGCTTATAGGCGTCCGGCGTCAGCAACTCTTGATAGGCTTTGATCCCTGCTTCCCGGTCCATCGCAAACGGATAGGGCCAAGGCCATGGAGCAAGGTTGGCGGGATAGACGGCGAGCGTCTGATCCTCGTATTTCACCTCTAACTCAGGGTCGATATCGCGGCGATTGATCGGCGCGGCGGGTTCTTTGTAACCGCCATCCGGCTTCAATTCCAAATCCCACCACCACTTTTTAGCGTCGTTCAGCCCGCCTTTGCCAACCGTGTCATCCAGCCGCGCGAGCATCGGCGCGGTGGAGGGCATATTCATCGCCAGCCATCGGAACGGCTTTTCGGCAAACAACCCCTCAAGGTTCCACGGGCAGGTTTTCATGCAACGCCCGCACATTGCGCCGCCTTCGGTGGTGATCCGGTAGGTGGTGCATTTCTGGCTGTCGGATTTCCAAATCTCATAGCCGTTGAACATCAGCTTCGGCCCGGCGGTGATCGCCCCCGAGGGGCACTCGCGGGCGCATTTATTGCAATTCTCGCAGAAGTTTTGCAGCCCGAAATCGATCGGCTTGTCATAGGCCAGCGGCATATTCGTGGTGACAGCACCGGATTTCAGGCGCGGTCCGAGCAATGGGTTCAGGATCACCTCACCAATACGGCTCACCTCTCCTAAACCGCTGAGCAACAGCAGCGGCGGTTGCAAAACTTCCCCATCCATCAGCGTATGCGCCTTGGCGTCATAGCCCATGTTGCGGATATGTTTGGCGATCACGCCGCCAAGCAGCGAAAAGCGCAAATACGCGCGCATGGATTGCGAGACAGCGATCCAATCATCGCCCGACGCGCCCTCCATCGTTTCAAACCCCTGATCGATGATCATGGAGATGGCGTTGCCATGCGGTGGGTCAATTTCGGCCCCTGTGGCGTCATGGCTGTACCACGTCCAATCAGGACAGCGGGAGATGCCGACGGCGTCCACACCCAGAAAGTAGCTGGCCGCTTTGACGTTCTGCGCATTGCGCTGGGCGTCGGATGGCGGCGCGTCTCGCTCAGTTGGCGGCTCATTTTGCAACAGTATGAAAGCCCCAAGGACGCGGCGCTGGGCAAAGGAATGGGCGCTTTTGCGGGCATACCAACCGCCCTTAGCAGCCTCCTGCTGCTTCTTGCCCAGATCGCCGAATTGCGCGCGAGCAAACATATCGGTGCGCTTTGGCACGCGGGCAACGCGCGGCTCGTCGATGAAGGTTGTGGGGGCGTCGACCCGTTTCAACGTCTCAAAAGGGTGCGCGCCGTCTGCATAGTTGCGTTTGCGGTAAGGGTCGCGGTTGAACGCGCTTTTCTGGGTGCCTTTGCCGACCCACCACGCGGGCCCATAGCTTTGCTCGGCCCACGGCGCCAGCGGGTGATCCGCCTGCATGTCCATATTGGTCGTAATCGCAGCCAACCCGAACCCTTCACCGATGTAAGGCGCAAAAAGCCGCCCGCGCTCGGACGAGGCCAGCCCTGCCGCGACGGCAAGTTGCCCAAGATGCACGTCCGACGACGAAGCGGTATGCGCCTTGGCCTGAAACCCCAAAAGATGCAGGTAGTTCGACAGGATTACCGCCGCTTCCGTGGCCCGCAGCGCCGCGCGGTGATCTTGCGCATCCATGATCCAGTCGCTGCCCGGCTCTGCCTCAACCGGCGCGCGATTGTGTTCGACCAGCACCACCAGACAATGGGTATGTTCTTCAATGCTGCTCGGCGGGCGGTCGATGCTTTCCTTGAGGCCGGCCATAATCTCATCAATGCCGGAGGCGAGTGTTTTGGTTTGTTTGGTGCGGATATCCTCGGCCAGCCGCTCGATATCGGGGTTTCGCGTCGGCTCTGCCAGCCGCGCCTCAGAGGGCAGCGCGCACACCCCCATCATCGACGCGTCCTGAAAATACCCGAAGGCCTTCATATGCCGCGCCCGCTCTGCCGGATCGCTCGGGGCGTGGGCGGGCGTGGGGTTCACCAGCCCGTCGCGCAGAACATCCATCATCGCCTGATACTCGCCCATCGCATTGACGAGCGAATGCGGGCTCTGCAACCGGCGGAAATCGAGCGGCTCAAACGGGGGAACAGCGGACAGATCGGCCTTAGCCTGCCGCTTCAACCGCTCAAGCGGGTAGGGGCCCATATGAAACGGGCGGTCCTTGGTGGAAAAGAAGCGCGTCCCCATGCTTATCTCCGCTGACCTGATTGTAGCTGACTAACGGATAGAAATGAGCGCTTTCTAAACGCGTCGCGCGACACAAACGTATCCGCGGACACGGGTAGGATGTTCCATAGTGGCATTGCTTGGCCTCCCCGCTCCGCAATGGGCAACGATAGGACCAAGCAGGAAGTCGGATCAAGCTAGCCGGGTCAAAAAACCAGAAGGTTTTCTGCCTCCGGCTGGGATGCGTTTGGGAACTTGAGGAGAGTTGCCGATCCTTCTAGGCTGCTGACTGGGAGAAAATATTGCCGCCGCGCCCTTGGGCAGGGTGTCAAAATCAACCTCCAATCAGAAACGACGCCGGGTAAAGCCAGCGCTGGGGAGCCAAGTGTTATGAATATCCTGTTCATTATGTATGACCAGTTACGCTTCGATTATCTAAGCTGCGCGGGTCATCCCAGCTTGCAAACACCAAATTTCGACCGTGTGGCCGCGATGGGCGTGCGGTTTACCAATGCCTATGTGCAATCGCCGGTCTGCGGCGGCTCGCGCATGTGCTACTACACCGGGCGCTATGCGTCCTCGCATGGCGCGCATTGGAACGGGTTCCCGCTGCGCGTGGGCGAGCAGACGATGGGCGATCACCTGCGCAAGATCGGGATGGAATGCTGGCTGATCGGCAAGACCCACATGAAAGCCGATGCAGAAGGGATGGAGCGTCTTGGCCTCAGCCCCGACAGCGTGATCGGCGCGCGGCAGGCAGAGTGCGGCTTTGATACGTGGATCCGCGACGATGGGCTGTGGGGGCAAGGGCCAGACGGGTTCTATGACGAAAAACGCTCGCCCTATAACGAATACCTGAAATCGAAGGGTTATGAGGGCGAGAACCCTTGGGCACATTTCGCCAATGCCGGGGTGGATGGCGACGACATGGCCTCGGGTTGGATTTTCGCCAATGCCGACAAACCCGCCAATATCCGCGAGGAAGACAGCGAGACACCGTGGCTGACCACCAAGACGATTGAGTTTATTGAAGAAAAAGACGGGCCATGGCTGGCCCATGTCAGCTACATCAAGCCCCACTGGCCCTATATCGTCCCTGCACCTTACCACAACATGTACGGCGCGAACCACGTGCCTGCGCCCACACGGCACGACGTCGAACGGGAAGACCCGCACCCGGTCTATGGAGCGTATCAGTCCAACAAGATCGCTCAGGCCTTCCACCGCGACGAGGTGCGCGACAAGGTAATCCCGGCCTATATGGGCCTGATCAAGCAATGCGACGACCAGCTTGGCCGCCTGCTGGATCATCTCGACGCGACGGGGCGAATGCAGGACACGATGATTGTCCTGACCTCCGATCACGGCGATTATCTGGGCGATCACTGGATGGGCGAGAAGGACCTGTTCCACGAGCCGAGCGTCAAGGTGCCGATGATTATCTATGACCCGCGTGCCGAAGCGGACGCAGCGCGGGGAACGACCTGCGATGCCCTTGTGGAAAGCATTGATTTGGCCGCGACATTTGTCGAGGCCGCTGGCGGCAAAGTGCCTGACCACATCCTTGAAGGCCGCTCTTTGGTGCCTTGGCTACAGGGTAACAAACCGCATGATTGGCGCGAATTCGCGATCAGCGAGTACGACTACTCCGTCACGCCCCAAGCCGTAAAACTGGGACTAGAGCCGCGCGACGCCCGGCTGTTTATGGTTTTCGATGGGCGTTACAAGATGATGCATGCCGAGGGCGGGTTCCGGCCAATGCTGTTCGATCTGCAAGAAGACCCCGATGAGTTCCATGACCTCGGCAAGGGCGATGCGCATAGCGCCGTGATCGACCGGCTCTATGGCTATCTCGCACAGTGGGGCCGCCGCCTCGCGCAGCGGGTCACGAAATCTGAAGATGATCTCAAAGCGATGCGTGGACGCTCAATACGTCGGGGAATCCTCCCATTTCTGGCCGATGGCACCGAGGTCGATGAAGAATTGCTGGTCGCCTATAGCGGCAAGGCAAAACAAAAGTTTGTGGACGAATGACAGCCCATCCCGAATTGGTCGCACAGGACGCCCAGTTGCGCAAAGACGTCATCGAACTTGCGCCCGGCATCTGGACAGCGGTGGGGTTCGCGGTCTCGAATGTGCATATGATCGAAGGGGCGGACAGCGTCACGATCATCGACACGACCGAGACGACCAAGGCCGCCGAGAACATTCTCGCTGAGTTCCGCAAACTGACGGACAAACCCGTGGCCCGTATCATCCTGACCCATAGCCACCGCGACCATATCTCAGGCGCGCGTGTGTTTTCGGAAGGGGCGGAGGTGCCGGTGATCGCCTCGCACCTGTTCAAATCCGATCTGGTGGGTGTGGATCACAGCACCATCGCAGCAAACAAAGCCTTGATGCGCCGCACGATGATGCAATTCGGGATTGGCCTGCCACCGCAGCAGCGTATCAGCCTCGGCATCGGCCCCGGCAATCGCCCGATGGAGGGGATCGGCGCGGGCTTCATCGCGCCGACTGAGTTGATTGCCGAAGATTGCGATATCGATCTGGATGGCATCGCAGCGCGCCTCATCCATGCGCCGGGCGAGACCGACGATCATATGATGGTCTGGCTGCCCGAGCAGCGCATCCTGTTCTCCGGCGACAACTGGTACCATGCCTTTCCCAACCTCTATGCGATCCGCGGCACCGCCTATCGCGACTATCAGGCGTGGGCGGACAGCCTTGGTCTGATGCAAGACCTCGCTCCAGAGGTGCTCGCCCCGGGCCACACCCGGCCCGTCTTTGGCAATGATAACGTCACGGAAGTGCTCAGCACCACCCGCGCCGCGATCTTGCATGTGATGCAGTTTACGGCTGACGGAATGGATGCGGGCCGCGCGCTGGATGATATCTGTGCCGAGATTACACTACCTGATGAGCTCGCGGACAAGCCTTGGCTGAAAGAGTTCTATGGCAAGCTCGGATGGTCCGCGCGCGCCTTTGCGACAGGCACTTTGGGGTGGTACGATGGCAACCCAACCCATCTTGGCACGCTCTCCAGCGCAACCCGCGCGCAGCATATGGCCGACCTTGCCGGAGGCGTTGACGCCTTGATTGCGCGCGCGCAAGACACCAATGATCTGCAATGGCGGCTTGAGCTTTGCGATCATCTGATTGCGCTGGGCGCGCCCGTTGCACTTTTGAAGGCTGAAACAATGGAGGCGCTCGCCGAGGTCGAGATCAACGCAACAGCGCGGAACAGTTACTTCGCTGCCGCGAGACAATTGCGCGACGCGGTTGATGAAACGTGATCAGGCCAAGCTTGACCCCCACAGGAGGCAAATCATGCGCGTAGCCCTTACCGGAGGCGCCAGCGGCATCGGCGCATCTGTCGCCGCAAAGCTGAAAGCGGCGGGCCATCATGTCACCGCCTTCGATATCTCCGAGCCTGAAGGCGTGGAGTGTTGGATTGAGACCGATCTGAATGATCCCGTCTCAATCGCTGCTGCTGTTGACGCCGCCGAGGGCCCTTATGACGCGCTGATCAACAACGCCGGATTGCCCCCGCGTGAAGGGCTTGCGGAGGTAATCCTGCGGGTCAACTATTTTGGCCTAAAGGCGTTCATGGATGGGATGCTCGACAAGCTCGCGCCGGGGGCGTCCATCGTCAACACCGCCTCGCGTGCCGGAGCGAAGTGGCAGGACAATCTCGACGAGGTGAAGGCGCTGATGGCGATGGACGCCGATGGTCTACCGGGCTTTATTGTGGAACGAAAGATCGGCGCAACCCGGGCCTATAACCTCTCAAAAGAAGCCGTTATCGTCCTGACCCTTGCCCAAACCGAAGCGATGATCGCGCGCGGGTTGCGCATGAACTCCGTCAGCCCCGCCGCCGTGAGCACCGGAATTCTGGATGACTTCGTTGCGGCTTTTGGCGAGCGGGTCGCCAAGAATATCGCCCGCGTCGGGCGCGCTGGTCTGCCTCAGGAAGTTGCCGACGTGATTATCTTCCTCGCCAGCCCGGAAAGCCACTGGATCAAGGGCACCGATCTTGTGATTGATGGCGGCATGAGCGGGCTGGCGCAGACGGATATGCTTGGCCTGCCATACTAGGGTTCACCGTCCAACAATTGACACGCGCTGCTCAATCATGCCGAACAGATCACTGCCATCGGGGCTTTTGGCGCGCATAGAGACAACCTCTCCATCGGTCAAAAACGGTGTGGTGCTGTGCCCGCTGTCGATCA
>CAZPXE010000175.1:0-5266 GCA_964590545.1 uncultured Rhodobacterales bacterium
GCCAAGCTCGTTCTTCGAATTGAACGCAGCGCCAAGACCAGCCAAATCGCCTCCCCGGGGGGCGGGTCGGCCCCTCTCACACATCGCAAGCGATGTGTTGCCGGGCTACGCGCACCGCTGCGCGGTACGCTTGGATGGCGCGGCGGCCTGCGGTCTTGATTCCGTGCCAGGGCGCGCCGAGTCGAATCCCGTCTCCCGCATTGCACCTGCCTCAGTTTCATGGTGGGTAGCGCCATACCGAACCGCGAAAGGCCCCTTCCCATGAGCCAGATCATCGAGACCCTGCAAGACGTCTCTGCCAACTACGACGTGCTGCTCGTCGACCTGTGGGGCTGCATGCATAATGGCGTGACGGCCTTTCCCGATGCGGTGGCTGCGACACAGAAGTTCCGCGAGGGCGGCGGTGTCGTCGTCCTGCTGACCAACGCGCCGCGCCCGCGCGCCGCCGTCGTGCCGCAGCTTGAACAGTTTGGCGTGCCGGACGAGTGCTACGACGTGATCGTCACCTCCGGCGATTCGGCGCGGGCGGCGATGTTCACCGGGCTGGTCGGCTCGAAAGTCTGGTTCATTGGCGAGCCGGTCCGGGACACGGCGTTTTTCGAGCCTCTCAGCGTGATTGACGATCCGGTTACGATTCAAAAGGTCCCGCTGGAAGAGGCCGAGGGGATCATTTGCACCGGCCCTTACGACGCCTCCGCAGATCCGGACGAGATGCGCCCGCAATTCCTGTATGCCAAGACCAAAGGGCTGGAGATGATCTGCGCCAATCCCGATATCGTCGTGGACCGGGGCGAGACGCGCGAGTGGTGCGCCGGGGCGTTGGCGAAGCTGTATGGCGAGATGGGCGGCACCGCGCATTACTTCGGCAAGCCGCACCCGCCGATTTATGATCTGTCCTACCGCCGGTTGCGCGCGTTGGGGCATGAGGTGGATAAATCCCGCATCCTCGCGATCGGAGACGGCGCGTTGACGGATGTTCCCGGCGCGATGGGCGAAGATATCGATTCGCTTTTCATCACAGGCGGGCTGGCGGCAGCGGAGACCAAAACCGACCGTCAACCGGATGCAGACGCGCTGGCGGTGTATCTGGCCAAGGAAGGCATTGCGCCGACCTATTCCATTGGTTTTCTGCGCTGATCGGGGCAGATCGCCCGTCAAACTCCCGCTCAGGTTACCCATGGGTAACAGTTAACGCCGCAACAGCGCGTTAACTATGTTGCCGCAGGGGACGATTTCCCCTTGCCTTTCTGCACCCGCAAAGTAATTAAATTGCGCAACGGGGTAATTTCCCGTGCATAAAATTACCGGAGTGAGTGACATGCTCGACAATCAACCGCGCGGCACGATCTGTATCGAAGACATGGAAATGGGCATGAGCCGCTATATCCAGAAGGTCGTGAGCGACCGGGATATCGAGTTGTTTGCCGAAGTGTCGACGGACCGGAACCCGGTACATCTGGATGATGACTATGCGCAGGACACGATCTTTCAGGGCCGGATTGCCCACGGCATGCTGACGGCGGGCCTGATTTCTGCGGTGATTGGCGAGCAATTGCCGGGTCACGGCGCGGTTTACATGTCCCAAAGCCTGAAATTCCTTGCCCCCGTGCGCCCCGGCGATCTGGTCCATGCGCAGGTGACGGTGATTGACATCGAGGTCGGCAAGCGCCGGGTGAAGCTGGATTGCGAATGCACCATTGATGGCAAGAAGGTGCTGGTGGGCGAGGCGACTGTGCTCGCGCCATCGCGCAAGTTCGATTAAGCCTGAAGCGACGCGGCGGGCGTAACCCGGCAGGCTCTTTTTCACACGAAAAAGATGGCGAGCGGGAAAGCCGCATTCTGGGTCTTGGTCCGAACCTTGTCTTTCAAGGTTCCGGAACAAAAATCGCATTCCCCTTTGCGCGCATCTGTTCTAGCAACGGCTCATGCGCATCATCCGAGATTACCAATTCGTCGAAGATCAGGACCGGGGGGCCGCAGCGGCCATCGGGAATTTCGACGGCGTGCATCTGGGCCACCAATCCGTCCTCGACCTGACCCGCAAATCCGCGCCGGGGGCGAAGCTTGGGGTGATGACCTTCGAGCCGCATCCGCGCGAGTATTTCGCCCCTGCTGCCCCGGCCTTTCGGCTGATGGGTGCAGCGGCGCGGGCCTCACGGTTGGAAAAGCTGGGGGTCGAGCGGCTTTATGAGCTGAATTTCAACGCCAATCTGGCCGGGCTGTCGCCGGAAGCCTTTGCCAAGGACGTGATCGTTGATGGGCTGGGGCTGAGCCATGTGGTCGTCGGGTCGGATTTCTGTTTCGGCAAGGGGCGCGCTGGAAACGCAGCGAGTTTGCGGCAGTTCGGGTCAGAGATGGGCTTTGGCGTGACCGTCGCGCCGCTGCTGGAACATGCCGATCTCGTGGTATCCTCGACCGCCATCCGCACGGCGCTGAGCGAAGGCCGCCCGCGCGATGCCGCCGCGATGCTGGGCCATTGGCACCGGATCGAAGGCCCGGTGATTGGCGGCGAGCAGCGGGGGCGGACGCTGGGCTATCCCACGGCGAATATGTCCATCGACGGGCTGCATTTGCCAGCGTTCGGCGTCTATGCGGTGCTGGTCGATGTGCTGAGCGGACCGCATCAAGGCAGCTATCACGGGGTCGCCTCGCTGGGCGTGCGGCCCATGTTTGACGGCGAGGTGCCGAATATCGAGACGTTCCTGTTTGACTTCACCGGGGACCTTTACGGCACGCCCTTGTCGGTCGGGTTGGTAGAGTATCTGCGCGGGGAAGAGAATTTTGACGGGCTGGAGGCGCTGATCACCCAGATGGACGCCGACAGCGCGCAATCCCGCGCCATTCTGGCCGCCCTATGAAGCCGATTGCCTCCAACAAGCTGGCCGCGCGGTTTTGGGAGCGCAAGCCGCTGTCAAAGCTTACGCGCCCGGAATGGGAGGCGCTGTGCGATGGTTGCGGGAAGTGCTGCCTGAACAAGTTGGAAGATGAAGACAGCGGCGCGGTTGCGCTGACCCGCGTAGCCTGCCGTTTGCTGGATGATGCGACGTGCCGCTGTGCGCAATATGAAATCCGGCATCAGTTTGTCCCCGATTGCATCGTGCTAAGTGCCGAGAATATCGAAGAGAACCTGTATTGGATGCCGGAAACCTGCGCTTACAAGCTGCGTTATAACGGGCGGCCCCTGCCCGACTGGCACCCGCTGATCACTGGCGATCCAGGCAGCGTTCACCGCGCCGGGGTCAGCATGCAGAACCGCACGGTGAGCGAGTTCGAGATTGCCGAAGACGATTGGGAAGATCACATCATCGAGGAGCCGACCTGATGTTCTATGCCTCTGACAATGCAGGCCCTGCCCTGCCCAGCGTGATGGACGCCGTGACGGCGGCGAATGCGGGTTATGCGATGCCCTATGGCGCGGACCCGATCATGGCGCAGGTGCAAGAAACCCTGCGCGGCATTTTCGAAGCGCCCGAGGCGGTGGTTTATCTGGTCGCGACGGGCACGGCGGCCAATTCGCTGGCCTTGGGGACGATGATGCAACCTTGGCAGACCGCCTTCTGCTCTCCGGTGGCGCATATCCATGAGGATGAGTGCAACGCGCCGGAATTCTATACCGGGGGCGCGAAGCTGACGCTTGTGCCGGGGGGTGACAAGATGGACCCGGGCGCGTTGCGCGCCGCGATCCTTGGCGAAGAGACACGCGGGGTGCATGGGCCGCAGCGGGGGCCGATATCTATCACGCAAGTGACCGAAAAGGGGCAGGTGTATACGCTGGGCGAGATCAAGGCGCTTTGCGATGTGGCCAAAGAGTTCGACTTGCCCGTTCATCTGGACGGGGCGCGCTTTGCCAATGCGATGGTGCGGCTTGGCTGCACGGCGGCGCAGATGACGTGGAAAGCGGGCGTCGATGTGGTGAGCTTCGGTGCGACAAAGAACGGTGCGATGGGGGTTGAGGCTGTGATCTTCTTTGACCCGGCCCATGCGTGGCAGTTTGAGTTGCGGCGCAAGCGCGGGGCGCATCTGTTTTCCAAGCATCGGTATTTGTCGGCGCAGATGCAGGGGTATTTGAGTGGCGAGGCATGGCTGGATGCCGCGCGGGCGGCGAATGACACGGCGGCTTATCTCGCGAACGGGATCACGGCGAAGGGGGGGCAGTTGCTGTTCCCGGTGGAGGCCAATCTGATGTTCGTTGACCTGCCCCGCGCGGCGCATCAGCGGCTGCATGCGGGCGGTGCGGTGTATTACATCATGTCCGGCGCGCTGGAGGGCGATGACGCTGGCGAGATGCTGACTGCACGGCTGGTCTGTGACTGGACGGCGACGCGGGAAGGCGTTGATCAGTTCCTAGCGCTGATTTGATGGGGCGGAACCGGGGCTCTGCCCCGGACCCCGAAGTATTTCAGACCCAAAGAAGCAAGGGACGCGGGGACTTACGCTTGCGCGAGGAGGGTTTGCCAGAGGGCAGCGGCGTCCTTGGGGTGGGTGATTGGGGCCATGTGGCCTGCGCCGTCGATGGCCGTTTCGCTGGCATTGGGCAAGCGATTGGCAAGGCCGGTATTGGTGCGCGTCACAACGTCGAGGCTGTTGGCACCGCGGATCAGCAGGGCGGGCATGCGCGCGCGCGACAGGCGCGGCAGCATGGAATGGCTGTCATCATAAAGAAATTCGACCGTGTCAGGGACCACATGGATCGCGCGGGTCATGGCGGCGCGGACCTGTTCGGGCATATCGTCCCAACGCGCGCCTCCATCTGACCATGAACGGTTAAAGAGCCGCGCCGCCTCGGCTCGGTTCCCGGCCTTGAGGTGGTCGATAAATGTGCCGTTGGTTTCACCGAGATCGCGGATTTCGTCCGGCGCATCGGTATGGGCAACGTGAAAGAAGACGGGTTCGATCATTGTGACCGTGCGCACCAGATCGGGGCGCTCGATGGCAAGTTCCAGAGCGATGACCGCGCCGAAGGAATGGCCGATCACGTCCATCGGTTCAGTCAAGCAGGACAGGGAGGCGTCATAGACGGTTTTTGCGAAATCGGACGCCTCATCCCAATCGGCGCTGCGGCCGTGGCTGGGCATGTCAGGGGCGGTGAAGGTGATCTGATCGCCCAGCAGCTTGGCCATGCCGCCCCACGCGCCGGAAAAGGCCAGCGTGCAATGCAGCGCCAGAGCCTTGCGTGGGCCGTGGCCCAGTGTCGAGATATGGGGCGTGAAGCCCGGCTGGGGAGACCTCACAATTTGCCTGCCAGATGCAGGTCCAGATCGTCGAT
>CAZPXE010000175.1:5366-6894 GCA_964590545.1 uncultured Rhodobacterales bacterium
CGGCAGCCCGGCCTTCTTGGCCTGACGCGGCAAGTCTTGGGCGCGATAGGTTTGGCGGTTGGGGTGGCGGTCTTTGGGCATCACCCCGCCTGTGCGCGAGAACAGCGCCGCTAGATCGAGGGGTTTGTACCGAAGCTCCACACCATATTTAGCGCAGATATCCTCTACGCGGGTGCCTGCCAAATAGGTGAATGGCGACAGGGTCGAAAAATAATAGTCAATATGCGCCATTTTCGCGTTCTCCGAGAGGTTAGTCAGTTGTTCAGCTTTGCCGGACCGTAGACCCGTGCTAAGCGGTGTCAACCTTTGCGAATCTGTCACATTCGCGGCTGCCCCGGGGGATAGAGCATGCCACAACTCGTTGAACCGAAACTGATCTCGGGCAACGCCAACCAACCTTTGGCCAAATCCATTGCACGGCGCATGACCATGCTGCGCGGATCGCAAGTTCATCTGTGCGACACACGGGTGGAACGGTTCAATGATGGCGAGATTTTCGTTGAAGTGTTCGAGAATGTGCGCGGCGAGGATATGTTTATCATCCAAAGCACCTCGAACCCGGCCAATGACAACCTGATGGAGTTGTTGGTGATGGCGGACGCGCTACGGCGGTCTTCGGCGCAGCGGATCACAGCCGTCATCCCCTATTTCGGCTATGCCCGGCAGGACCGTCGCACCAAAGCGCGCACGCCGATTACGGCGAAGCTGGTGGCGAATATGCTGGTCGGCTCCGGGATTGAGCGGGTGCTGACCATGGACCTGCACGCGGCGCAAATTCAGGGGTTTTTCGACATCCCGGTGGATAACCTTTACGCCTCTCCCGTCTTTGCGCTGGATATCATGGACCAGTTCAAGGACCGGATGAATGAGTTGATGGTCGTTTCGCCCGATGTGGGCGGTGTGGCGCGGGCGCGGGAATTGGCGAAACGGATCAATTCGCCGCTTTCCATCGTGGACAAGCGGCGCGAGAAACCCGGCGAAATTGCCGAGATGACCGTGATCGGGGATGTGACGGGCAAGACCTGCCTGATCGTTGACGACATTTGCGATACGGCGGGCACGCTGTGCAAAGCGGCTGAGGTGTTGTTAGAGAACGGGGCCAAGGAGGTTCACTCCTATATCAGCCATGGCGTCATGTCAGGGCCAGCGGTGGAGCGGGTGACCAAATCGGTCATGAAGTCTTTGGTGATCACCGACACGATCCAGCCCACCGAGGCGATCAAGGCGGCAAAGAATATCCGCGTGGTGCCGACCGCACCGATCTTTACCCAAGCGATCCTGAATATCTGGAACGGGACGTCGGTGAGTTCGCTGTTTGATGCAGATACGCTGACGCCGATTTACGATGGGCTTTACGCGGCGGAGTAGACGCGTCTAGAGCGCTCCCAGTTTTCATTGAAACACCGCGCCGCCCCTGTCACGAAGTGCCAAAGGCATGGCAGTGCATGGGCGATCCAAGATCCAAGGTAGATGGCAAACGCTCTAATACAGCTGCCACTCGTCGCTATCCGCCAATTCCCCAATCGCC
>CAZPXE010000176.1:0-6857 GCA_964590545.1 uncultured Rhodobacterales bacterium
TTGAGGCACGTTTCCCTGACCCATCCGCAAACCCATACCTGTGCTTCGCGGCACTGCTGATGGCTGGCCTTGACGGCATCAAGAACAAGATCCACCCGGGCGAGCCGTCCGACAAAGATCTGTACGATCTGCCGCCAGAAGAACTGGCCGGTATCCCTACCGTCTGCGGCTCCCTGCGCGAAGCGCTCGAAGAGCTTAAAGCCGATATGGACTTCCTGTTGGCCGGTGACGTGTTCACCGCTGACCAGATTGCGGGTTATATCGACCTGAAAATGGAAGAAATCGAAACATACGAGCACACACCGCACCCGGTTGAGTTCGGCATGTACTACAGCTGCTAAACGTCGGTTTTTGCCGCTGGCAAAAGCCGCCGAGTGTGGACAAGCCTGTTTGCTACGAAAACAGGCGGTCCATCACCCGCTAGCAGGACTTGAACTAGAAACGCCGCCGCTATGGCGGCGTTTCGCGTTTTGGAAACACGTTCCGCTCAGCCCACACAGAACAGCTGCGCCAAGGCAAACTACAGCGTAAGAGCCTGCGCGCTAAAATTGCCCTGCACACACGCGTCCATCGCGAAACGCTCATCATCTCGCCGTATTTTCGCTGCAATCAATTGTTATCAATCTCGAAACACCGAGGAGCAATCGGGGATATTTTGATGACGGACGGACAAACTTCCTTTCAGGACCGCATTGCCCGGATCGAAGCCTCGCGCGCTGAACAGCGCGCCACCGGAGCCGGTCTGCAGCACGTGTCCACGGCAGAGATGGAAGCCCATATCGAAGAGCTGAAATCGCGCGCTCCCGGAGCACCGAAGCGTAAAATGCCGCGCCCGACTATTCCGCGCCTTAAGTTCCTGCTGCCCATTGGTATGCTCGTGATGGTGACGCTGGGCAGTACAGTGGGCGGCTCTGGCCCTTCCGCCATTGCAGGGATTCTATTCCCAAGTACGGATACAAGCAGCGCGCGCGCAGGGCGTTCCGCCTTGCCGACCGTTGGCAGCAATCAGAACTTGATGCCAGACCTCTCCGGCTCCGGCATGTCGAAAGTACATGCCTATGCCATGGAGAAAGCCGGCGTGACCGCAACGATGAACGAAGCGCTTTCAGAATTCCACAAAGCGACGTCGCAACTGAACCGCTGATCCGCGCCCGCGAAGTTAGGCCTTCAGCCCGCTTTGGCGGGCTTTTGCGTTTTGGGCCCGGCGATCCAAACAGCGTCTTGCCCCCTTTTCTTGCACTGTTCGTCACCTGTGACACCGAGGCGCGAATGTTCCCCTGACACCACCGGATGCGAACCGGCAAACTGATACTCGAGTTGCCGCGTAACATTCATTGCATCGTCCCGAACTGGTCGCATTCTGGCCGCAAACCGGGATTAACCATGGCAGCAACAAGCACGGCAGTCAGGGACGGGTTGGGATGTCAGACTCCATATATAACGTCGATGCGACGGCGCTTTTCTATGCACGCCCCGCACCGGATCATCAGGATTTACTGGACGAGTTGAACGCGCTGTTCGCCGAAGACGACGGCTGTTATCTCAGCAAAAGTCCCCTCTCTCATGACGATTGGTGGCTGCTCTCGTGTGACGCGTTCCATATCATGATCTCGTTCCATGAAAGCGCGGCTCCGCTGGCGCGGTTCACAAGCGCATTGCGCAGCCCGATCAATACCCTGAACCGGTTCGAATATGATCATACGGTACAGAACCATAACGCCTATCTGACGATCGAAATTGGCGATGGCCATGCGCCCCTGCCCCCCGAAGCGCGGCAGATCATGCAGGAGTTTGGCGACGTCAACTCTTGCGATCCCGAACTGAAAATGTGCGCGCTGCATTACACTTCGCAGTTCATCGCGCGGCATCCCGGCTTTCTGGCGATGCACTTTGCCCCGTCCGACCGGATGCTGTCGCCCGAAGATCTGAGCGCGTCTCAGGATCAGGATATTCCCGTCTCATTGCTGCTGCACCCGGTCCCGACCGAGATTGCCCGTGATGCCAAGGGCCGCGACAGCTACGATCTGCGCCTGCGCAATCCGCAGTACTTGCCCGGCACACCGATTGAACTGGAAGGCATCCCACGCGCCGTGCCGCTGGGCACCGCCGTGTCGCTGCTGGGCACACTCTTTCGCGCCCATTTGGCCGGAAAGATCACGTTGGAAGATGGGGGCACCCTGAGCCCCAGCAAGAAATGGTCGCTGTTTGTGCACCGCGAAAATGACGGCGCGAACAACAAGGTGATCCTGTCGTTCTACAAAGACCGGATGGCCAGCACCACGCCGCTGCCTGCGGAGGATGCTGCCTCGACGGCAAAGACCGAACGCGCAACCGAGACCCACACGTTGACGGATCACGCCAAAGCGGTCCTGTCCAGGATCACAACCGAAAAGAACACGGAAGAACCCAGACCCACTATCCAACGCGCTGTTAAACCGGCTCCGCGTATCGAGGCCCTGACAAACATCGTCTCGCGCCCCTCAGGCAAACCGGCACCTCGCCCCGCAGCCAAAACGATGCCTTCTGCGTCGACTGGTGACCAAATGGCGACACCGCATCGCGACATGCCTGACTTGCAACCAGCTCACAGCACCGCCGCGTCTGTTGCGGCTGCGCCCGTAGCCCCGCCCAAAGCGACGCGTCGCCCAGCACATGCGCAATCCCAGAATGAACGGGTCGGGTTGGTCAATTGGATGGTCAAGCGAAGCCGCACGATGCCCGCCGAAGCGCATGTAAGAACAAGCTGTTTCATTCTGATTGCAGGCGTTCTGGCATTGGCCAACCCCTATGCCAGCTTCACCGGTGGGCACGAAGTAGACACACCATCCGTCGCCGCCGCCACAGATGACGCGGACACGGTAAAGAACGGCGCCGACCCGTATCAAGTGGCGGTGATGAAAAGCGCAACGCCCGCTCCGCAACAGTGACGCCAACCCCTCTTGGCCAAATCCAATCGACATGGCAGGGTGTGAGCCCTATCGCACCCTGACAAAACGCGGGTGCCTGTCCCGAGGAGCCCGCCCATGTCCCTGTTTCGCATTCCCGCCCTGTGCCTAAGCGCAGCACTTGCTCTGTCCGCCCCCATGACCGCTCAGGCCGCAAGCTGTGGCAATGATGGCGCGGGGTTCAATTCGTGGAAACAAGCCTTCGCCAAAGACGCGCGCAAAGCGGGGGTTAAGAAGCGCGGGCTAGAGGCTCTGGCCCAGGCCCGATATGCCACCCGCACCATCGCTGCGGACCGGAACCAGAAGAGCTTCAAATACAGCCTGAGCAAATTCATGCAGGTGCGCGGCGCGGATGCGATCGTCTCTCAGGGCCGCAAACGCAAAGCCCGCAACCCCGATTTCTACGCGGCGCTAGAGCGGCAATATGGCGTGCCGCCCGGCATTCTGCTGGCGCTGCACGGGATGGAAACGGGCTTTGGCGGTTTCATGGGCGACAGCGCGGTGGTCTCGGCCATCGTAACGCTCACCTATGATTGTCGCCGTTCGGATTTCTTCCGCCCGCATGCCATCGGCGCGCTGAAACTGGTGGACAAGGGCGCAATCACCGCGGCGACCAAGGGCGCGAAACATGGCGAGCTTGGCCATACGCAATTCCTGCCGGGCAACGCGCTCACCTATGGTGTCGATGCCAATGGCGACGGGCGCGTGGATTTTTACAACCTGACCGACGCGATGGCCTCCACTGCCAATTTCCTGCGCAAGAAGGGTTGGAAGAAGGGCAAAGGCTATCAGCCGGGCGAGCCGAACTTTAAGGTCATTCAGGCGTGGAATGCTGCCGGGGTCTATCAGAAAGCTATCGCGATCATGGCGGCGCGGATTGACGGATAGGCCGGTGCCCGACCGAGGCACCGCCCCGGACCCCGGAATATTTATAGCTTAAGGAAAACAGGCGCGCTGTTAACTGGCGAGCATGCAATAGCGGCGGACCCATTCCATATAGGCCGCGCCAAAGGTGCGCGCGCGTTTGCCAATACCCGGATTTTCGTGGCGGATAAAGAAGCTGGTGGAGCTGTCGTAATAATGGCTCGTCCCATCCCCGCGCGGCGACGGCCTTGCCACTTGCGGCTCTTTCGGCGCACGCCGCGCGAAGGGCAGTTCATAGCGCGCTTCGACCCCGTTGCGCATCGAGAAAAAGAACATCGCCATATCATCATCGCGGCCCGCGCCTTCATAGGCCATCAGCACATGCACGCCGGGCTCAAAACTGCTTTCTTGCAAAGTGGCGGTCGCCATTTCGAATTGGAACGAAGACCAGAGCATCCACGTGTCATCCTGTTGCAGCTTCCACCAGAAGGTCGTCATCTGGCAGTCGTCGACGGCAACCTCATGCTTTTCTTCGGCGCGGATATTGATGCCCGAGCGCAGCAGCGTCTGCAAAAGCGCCTCTTGATTCAGCGCGCTGAGGTCGGGCGCTTCGGCCTGCACCGCCGTTGCGAGTCCGAGCGCAAAGAGCCAGCCCCCCCTCATGCCATCTGCTCCGCAGTTGCCAGCGCCACATAGGTATGGATCGCGAAGACCACCCAGCGGGTTTTAGGCAGGCGTAGCAAAGTCTGCCGCTCTGCCCGCTCATAGATCATCTCTTCTGGCAGTGCCTCCCGGCGGGTCTTGTCGGTCTCGCTGCGCGGTTGGAACAGCTCCGGGTCTGCATACCGCAGGCGATTGAACCGCCACAATGGCCGCCCCACCTGCACACCGTCCATAAGCCGCTGCACCCGCCGTTCCAGATCGCCGGGGTATTCGGTGACAGGTTTGTGGATGCGCAGCAAAGGCTTCCCGATCTTCTCTGCCAAGGTCCAACTCGCCGGAAAGCACAGCACCGCCGCGCCCAGCACGTGTTCGGGTGCGCCCTCGGCCCGGTGCATCAGGCACAGATCACATTGCACAAGCCGCCCCAACACGCCCAGCGGATCATCCTGATCGAGCGCAACGACCCGCCCATCAGGGCACGTCACATGGTCCTTCGACACAACAAACCCCAGCCCCGGCAGTAGCGGCAGAACCATCGCGCTCGTCTCACGCGCCGCCGCCATAGCCTTTGGCGGGCAGGCCAGCACCGCCGCCCTGCTCTGACGCAGCAAAGCCTCGCGCCGCGCCATTTGCCCCGCATAAGCGCTGTCCACCGACAGCCACGGCCCACGCACCGGCTGAATGCCCGGCAGGCCCTGATCTTGGGCCATATCCTCTGGCAGATGCGGATGCAGCACCATTGCCCATACTCCAAAAACGACACCGCGAAGCGTCGCAAATCCTATCGACGGGCGCGCACTGGCCCCGCCATCTTGTTTATACGACAGGAAAGCCAGTGATATGAACCAGCATTACCGCGACACCCGCAAAATCGACCCGACCCGTGGCGCAAACTTGGGCGACGGCACCCCGAATGACGCAAACCGTATCGAAATCGGCCCGACACAACTGGCGTTTTCGGAATGGGCCGCGGCGGGCCTGACCCTGCCCAACCTCGCCGCCATGCGCCAATTCCGCTGGGCGCGGTTGACCCAGCACATCGTAGAGCGCGACTATGCGGGCCTTTTGATGTTCGACCCGCTCAACATCCGTTACGCCACCGACAGCACCAATATGCAGCTGTGGAACACCCACAACCCATTCCGTGCCGTACTGGTCTGCGCCGACGGTCATATGGTGATGTGGGATTACAAAAACGCGCCCTTCCTGTCCTCGTTCAACCCGCTGGTGAAAGAGGTCCGCTCCGGCGCTGATCTGTTCTATTTCGACCGGGGCGACAAGATCGACATCGCCGCCGATACGTTCTCAAACGAAGTGCGCGCCCTGCTGGCTCAGCACGCCCCCGGCAACACGCGCCTTGCCGTCGACAAGCCGATGATCCACGGGCTACGCGCCCTCGAAGCGCAAGGATTGCAGGTCATGGAAGGCGAGGAAGTCACCGAAAAATCCCGCGCAATCAAAGGACCGGATGAAATCCTCGCCATGCGTTGCGCGTCCCATTCGTGCGAGACCGCGTGTAAGGTCATGGAAGACTTCGCGCGCGCGCAGGTCCCGCTTGGCCAAACCTGCGAAGACGATATCTGGGCGGTGCTGCATGCCGAAAACATCCGGCGCGGCGGCGAATGGATCGAAACCCGCCTTCTGGCGTCCGGCCCCCGCACAAACCCGTGGTTTCAGGAATGCGGCCCCCGCATCGTTCAGAACAACGAAATCGTGGCGTTTGATACTGACCTCGTCGGCAGCTACGGCATTTGTGTCGACATCTCGCGCACGTGGTGGATCGGAGACCGCGCCCCCCGCCCCGACATGATTGAGGCGATGCAGCACGGGGTCGAACATATCGAAACCAACAAACAAATGCTTAAAGCCGGGGTAATGATCCCCGAACTGTCGGCAAACACCCACAGGCTCCACGATAAGTACCAAAAACAGAAATACGGCTGCCTGATGCACGGCGTGGGCTTGTGCGATGAATGGCCCCTCGTCGCCTACCCCGACAAAGCCGTCGCCGGTGCCTTCGACTATCCACTAGAAGCGGGCATGACCCTGTGCGTCGAAGCGCTGGTGGGCGAGGAAGGGGGCGATTTCTCGATCAAGCTGGAAGATCAGGTGCTGATCACCGAGGACGGGTACGAGGATTTGACATTCTATCCGATGGACCCGGCGTTGATGGGGCATTAGAGCGTCCCGCCTTTAACCTAAATCAAAATGTGACGCCGATGTCCCGAAGGCGCCGAAGGCGTGACAGGGTATCGGTGGCTCAAGCTTAAGGCGGGGCGTTTTAGCGCGGTAGCGTCTGTCACGGCCTAAAATCGTCTCGGACCAAAACCCCACCAACCGCTTAGGCGCTGTTAACCATCCATGGGCTAGGGTCTGGCCGAGTCA
>CAZPXE010000177.1:0-6847 GCA_964590545.1 uncultured Rhodobacterales bacterium
GTGAGCTGAGCGATAGCCGCACCTTCTGCCGTCAGGCGGATGTGGACGCGATGCAGGCCAACGGGCTGGCACTGGGCGGAACGCCCGGCGAGAACGCGGTGGTATTTGATGGTGAGCATGTCGTGAGTCCTGGTGGGCTGCGCCATGCGGATGAGCCCGTGCGGCACAAGATGCTTGATGCGCTTGGCGATCTGGCACTGGCGGGCGCTCCGGTCCTTGGCCATTACACAGGCAACCGGGCGGGCCATGCGGTGACGAACCAGTTGCTGCGGGCGCTGTTCACGACACCGGGCGCGGTGCGGATGATTTGCTGCGGCCCGGAACAGGCGGCGCGACTGCCGGGATATGGGTTGCATTGGGATGAAATTCCGCAGGTGGCATGACCCCTGCGCAACGCCGGTACGAGCTCACAGAAAACTGCATTTTGCCCGCCAGATTAATGTGCTACGACCCTCTCAATGGGCTATATCAAGCCGCACAACCAAAGCGCGAGGGACGTGGGAAATGACAGGCAGAGTTCGGCCTGACATGCGCAAGCATCGCAAGCTGGTCGCCAGCGTGATTCTGTGTTTTGGCCTGTCGGCATGCGGAGGAGGCGGAGGAGGCTTTCTCGGGAACAACGACGTTCCGCTGGAAACCTTCACGCCGCAGCAGATTTTCGAGCGCGGTGAGTTCGAGTTGGAACGCGAGCGTCCGGAAGACGCGGCCTTCTACTTCTCGGAGATTGAGCGTCTTTATCCATATAGCGACTTGGCGCGCCGCGCTTTGATCATGCAGGCTTTCGCGCTGCACACGGACCGAGATTATGAGAACAGCCGCTCTGCCGCGCAGCGGTTCATCGACTTCTATCCCGATGATGACGACGCAGCTTATGCGCAGTATCTTCTCGCGCTCAGCTATTACGACCAGATTGATGATGTTGGCCGCGATCAGGGGCTGACCTTTCAAGCGCTGCAATCCTTGCGCGCGGTGATTGAGAGGTTTCCGGACAGTGAATATGCCAGATCTTCAATCCTGAAGTTCGATCTGGCGTTCGACCATCTGGCAGGCAAGGAGATGGAAATCGGCCGCTATTATCTCAGGCGCGACCATTTCACGGCGTCTATCAATCGCTTCCGCGTGGTGGTCGAAGATTTCCAGACCACGACACACACGCCCGAGGCGCTGCACCGCTTGGTAGAGGCCTATCTGTCGCTTGGACTGACGGACGAAGCGCAGACGGCGGGTGCGATCCTTGGTTTCAACTTCCAATCGACCGATTGGTACGAGAACAGCTATGCGCTGCTGACCGGGGCGGGTTTGGAAGCAAAGCCGAAGGGATCGAACTGGCTCTCCGCGATTTATCGCCAGATGGTCAAGGGCGAGTGGTTGTAAGTTAGGCGGGACTGGCCCTGCCACACGGAGTGGACCACATGCTGCGCGGGCTTGAAATCCGGGACATGTTAATAATCGACCGGTTGGACCTCGCGTTTCAGCCCGGATTGAACGTGCTGACAGGTGAGACCGGTGCGGGCAAGTCTATCCTATTGGATTCGCTTGGATTTGTACTGGGCTGGCGCGGACGGGCCGATCTGGTGCGCGAAGGGGCGAGCAGCGGCGAAGTGACCGCGTGGTTCGATCTGACCGAGGATCATCCGGCGCAAGCGGTGTTGGAAGAGGCAGGTTTCGCCCGCTCGGACGAGGTGATCCTGCGGCGGGTGAATGCCTCGGACGGGCGCAAGACCGCATGGGTGAACGATCGGCGCGCGAGCGGCGAGGTGCTGCGGGCTTTGTCTGACGTGCTGGTGGAGTTACACGGCCAGCATGATGACCGGGGGCTGTTGGACCCGAAGGGGCATAGGGCCATTCTGGACACCTATGGCACGTTGGAGCCGAAGTTGGCATCGGTGCAAAAGGCGTGGGCCGCACGGGCGGCGGCGCGCAAAGGGTTGGCGGAAGCGAGCGAGGCTTTGGAGGCGGTGCGCGCGGAGGAGGATTTCCTGCGCCATTCCGTGGCCGAGCTCGACAAGCTCGCGCCAGAGCAGGGTGAGGAAGCCACCCTCGACGCGCAGCGCCGCACGATGCAGGCGGCAGAGAAAATCCGTGCCGACATCGCGCAGGCCAGCGCCGCGCTCGGCTATGACGGGGCCGAGGGCGCGATGGCCGGTGCGCTGCGTTGGCTGGAAGGCGCGGCAGAGCGGGCTGAAGGGCGGCTGGATGCGCCGATCACGGCACTGGCGCGGGCGATGGCGGAACTGGATGAGGCCGCCCATGGCGTGGCCGATTGCCTTGATGCGCTGGATTTCGACCCGCGCGCATTGGAGGACACCGAAGAGCGCCTGTTCGCCCTGCGCGGGCTGGCGCGCAAGCATAACGTGCTGGCCGACGATCTGGCGGACCTCGCGGCGGGTCTGACCGCGCGGCTTGAGGCTCTGGATGCGGGCGAGGCGCAGTTGGCTGAATGCGAGGTCGAGGTGCGCGAGGCTGATGCAGCTTACGAGGCGGCGGCAAGTGCACTGACCGAGGCGCGGCGCAAGGCGGCCGTTAAGTTGGACAAGGCGATGGCCAAGGAACTCGCGCCGCTGAAGATGGAGCGGGCGGTGTTTGCGACGGGGGTGTCCGAAGCCGCGCCCGGCCCGGACGGCACCGACATGGTGCAATTCACCGTCGCCACCAATCCCGGCGCCCCTGCGGGCGCGCTGAACAAGATCGCGTCAGGCGGGGAGTTGTCGCGCTTCCTGTTGGCGTTGAAAGTCTGCCTGACCCAGAGCCAGAGCGGGCTGACGATGATCTTTGACGAGATTGACCGGGGTGTTGGCGGGGCGACTGCCGATGCGGTCGGGCGGCGGCTTTCGTCGCTGGCGGCAGAAGGGCAGGTGCTGGTCGTCACCCACTCGCCGCAAGTGGCCGCGCTGGGATCGCATCACTGGCGGGTCGAGAAGCGGGTGGCGAAAGGTGTGACCACCTCCAGTGTTGTGCCGCTGGATGCGCCGGACCGGGTGGATGAGATTGCGCGGATGCTGTCGGGCGACCGGATCACCGAAGAAGCGCGCGGCGCGGCGCGCGCGTTGTTGGCGGGCTAGGGGTCGCGTCGGCGCTGGCCACGGAGGGTTCGCCTTGCGCCCGTGGTAAGGGCCTGTCGAAGCTATTTCGGTTTGCCTAATTTTCTCAGTTCTGCCCCCTCCACCTTACATTAATGTCTGTCTGTTACGCTTTGTGATGGCGAATGGCGGAATCGCCCCCTTTTCGTCGCGGTTTCATCAGCTTAACAGTTGGTTATGTTCGAGTCTGTCGCCTCCCGTATTACGTGTGGCCCCATAGGGAAAGCCACCTGATGCCGCCCCGCCTGTCCCAGCATCTGGACGAGGTGGTCTGCGCGTGCCGGGATGGCTGGCAGGTGCTGCGGGCGCGGGGGCCAAGCCAGGTGCAATTCTGGTTCATCGCGCTGGTGATTGGGATTGCGGCGGGCACGGCGGCGCTGTTCTTCCGCAAGGGGATTGAGGCGCTTCAAACCCGGCTATACGGAACTGATGACATTCGGATGCTGCACTCATTCGCCGAAGGGTTGGAGTGGTATTGGATCTTGATAATCCCCATCATCGGCGGGCTTATCGCGGGTCAGATCCTGCACCACTTCACACCGGATGCCCGCGCGCGCTCCGTCGCCGATGTGATCGAAGGCGCGGCTATGCAGGATGGGCGGGTCGAGACGAAAGCGGGGATTGCCTCAGCCCTCGCGTCAATGATCACGCTGGGCACGGGCGGCTCGTCCGGGCGAGAGGGGCCGGTGGTGCATTTGGCGGGCGTGATCTCTACATGGGTCAGCAACCGGATTGCCGCCGATGGGATTACCGGGCGCGATTTGCTGGGCTGTGCGGTGGCGGCGGCTGTGTCGGCGAGCTTCAATGCCCCGATTGCCGGGGCGCTATTCGCGCTGGAAGTGGTCCTGCGCCACTTCGCGGTCCATGCTTTTGCCCCTATTGTCATCGCCTCGGTCGCAGGAACCATCATCAACCGGCTGGAATATGGCGGGGTGACTGAATTCGCGCTGCCCTCCGGCGATGCGCTTGGGTTTTATGTCGAATTGCCGGCCTTCCTGCTGCTGGGTCTGTTCTGTGGGCTCGTGGCGCTTGTGCTGATGCGCGGCGTGTTCTGGGCCGAGGATTTTGGCAACCGCGTGCAAGAGCGCACCGGCCTGCCGCGCTGGCTGCGCCCGGTGATTGCCGGGGCGATGCTGGGCGGGTTGGCGATTTACTTTCCGCATATCATTGGGGTCGGGTACGAGACGACCTCGCTCGCGCTGACCGGGCAACTTGGGCTGCATGATGCGGTGGTGTTTGCGATGCTCAAGACCGTGGCGGCGGCGATTACGCTGGGGGGGCGCATGGGGGGCGGTGTGTTCTCGCCCTCGCTTATGGTGGGCGCGTTGACGGGGTTGGGCTTTGGATTGGTGGCGACGTCGCTTTTCCCTGAATGGTCCGGGGCGGTGACGCTCTATGCGCTGGCGGGGATGGGCGCGGTGGCGGCAGCGGTGCTGGGCGCGCCGATTTCGACGACGCTGATTGTGTTCGAATTGACGGGCGATTGGCAGACCGGGCTGGCTGTAATGGTGGCGGTGTCGATGTCCACCGCGCTGGCGTCACGACTGGTCGACCGCAGCTTCTTCCTGACGCAGCTAGAGCGGCGCGGCATCCATCTGGCCGCCGGACCGCAGGCCTATCTGTTGGCGATGTTCAGGGTCTCGACCGTGATGCGCAAGGTGGATGATCCGAACCCGGCCGATGAAGCGGCCTGTTGGGAGCTTATCGGCAATGGCGTCTATCTTGATGCCAACGCCACGCTGGAGGCGGCGATGCCGATCTTCGATCGCTCCAGCGTGGCGTTTATTCCAGTTGTGACGATCGGTGGCGAGGATAAGCCGCCGGAACTGCTGGGTGCGCTATTCCATGTGGATGCGCTGAAGGCCTATAACCGGGCGCTGGCAGCAACGGCGGCGGAGGAGCATAGTTAGGGGCGGAACTCCCGCCTCACTCCTCCTCAAAGACGCCTGTCACATTTGCAATTGGAACAAAGCCTGGACCGGCTGCCACCCGAGGGAACCGACTGTCGAGCGCATTATCGCGATTGTCCCCCATGACGAATACATGTGCGTCGGGTACATTGAACAACGGTGTGTTGTCAGAAGGTGACCCCGCTATATCAAGCACGTCATAGCTGCGCCCGCTGGGTAAGGTTTCGGTTATACGCGGAATTTCGCAAGTCTGTCCAATCGGGGTTGGGGCGGGGCAACGCGGAAGCGTGCCGCTGACTGGATCACGTTCCATTTTCCGTATCAAGGGCGACTGCGCCCTTTGTGGGAGTGGCGCTCCATTGAGCACGACCTTGCCATCGCGCATTTGTACTGTGTCGCCCGGAAGCCCAATGACTCTGAAAATGTAATCACTTTGGTTTGTCGGATGAACGAATACGATCACATCCCCTCGTTCAAGGGGGCCATCGGCGGGGAAAAAACGCGAAGCAACGGCGCAGTCCCCGCCTTCAAAAGCAGGGGACATTGCGCTCGAAGACATAATAAAATTCTCATAGATAGGCAGGACGCATTTCAAGCAAACGCAGTCCGTTTGAGCGGCTGCGAAGGCGCCCCAAACGGCGAAGGCAATTGCTGTTGTTAAGGTCTTCAAATCTTCTCCACCGTCACCCCGTCGCCGGTATAGAACGCCAGATGGTCCTTGATCCGCGCAACGCCATCAAGCGGGGTCTCATAGCTCCACGCGGCATTCTCAAGGGTCGTCGATTTGGTCACGACCGAGAAATAGCTGGCATCGCCCTTGTGCGGGCAATGCGTGTTGTGATCGGTGGCGTCCAGAAGCGCCATGGCGATGTCAGCGCGCGGGAAGTAGATGACTGGCGCATAGTCGCCCTCGGCCAGTTCCAGCGCATGCGCCGACTCGCCCAGAACGGCGCCGCCTGCGCGGACGGTCCAGCGACCCTCGGCTTTGGTAATGCGGATATGGTCTGCCATGGGGCGCTCCTTCGTGTGTCTGGCGGCACAAAAGTCCATCCAGCGCGCAACAATGTTGCGGGACAGGGTGGAGCTATGTGCTGATTGTAACGTTTAGACTACAGGGGCGCGCAGGCAGAGTCCAACCATGACGCGGCGGCGTCACCAACCCTGGGACGAATTTTGGCAAGAACGTCCGCGTGATAGGCGTTAAGCCAGGCGCGTTCGCCAGCGCTGAGCATCTCGGTCATCACCAGCCGCCGGTCAATGGGCGCGAAGGTGAGGGTGCGCCAGTGAAGCATCTCGCGCTCGGCATCGCCGCCGGGCAGGGCGGGTGCCTCTTCAACAACGACAAGGTTTTCGATGCGGATGCCGAATGCGCCTTCGCGATAATAGCCCGGCTCGTTGGACAGGATCATCCCCGGCTCCAGCGCCACATGGCTGACGCGGCTCAGGCGCTGGGGGCCTTCATGGACAGACAGGTAGGCACCGACGCCGTGGCCTAGCCCGTGGTTGAAATCCTGCCCGGCCATCCACAATGGCAGGCGGCCAATCATCTCAATATCCCGGCCCGCAAGGCCCACGGGCCAGCGCAGGCGGGACATGCCGATCATGCCTTGCAACACGCGGGTGAAACAGGCGCGGGCTTCGTTTGGGGGCGTACCAATGGAAATCGTACGGGTGATATCGGTGGTCCCGTCGAGGTATTGCCCGCCGCTGTCGAGCACCAACAGATGGCCGTCTTCTAGGCTGCTATCTGTCTCCTCCGTCACCCGGTAATGCATGATCGCGCCGTTGGGGCCAGTGCCGGAAATCGTCTCAAAACTGATGTCGCGTAAAAGGTTCGTAGCACTTCGAAATCCTTCG
>CAZPXE010000178.1:0-2523 GCA_964590545.1 uncultured Rhodobacterales bacterium
TGTCTCTGAAGGCCAGCACGATATGCAATTTGGCCTGCGCGAGGGCGAAGACCATTCGGCCACGTCGCTGCGGGTTATGTACCTGCGTCCCTTTGCCGAAATCTATGCGGTCAGCAAAGGGGCATTCGCCCGCTTTGCCCGTCGCCTCTCACGTCTGGTCCTGCGCCGAAGCGGTCCGGCGCATCGGCTGTAACCGCATATAGGTCAATGACCGCCACAGCCATTCCAGCGGACCAAACCTGTACCGGGCCAGCCAAAGCGGCGCGAGCGTTAGCTGAACGGCCCAAATTGCGAAGACGATCAAGACCTGTGCCCAGCGATCGACAAAGCCAAACAGACCCAAGCCGAAACCGTAAAAGAGGAAGGTGCAGATCAGCGATTGCAGGATGTAATTTGTGAAGGCTGTGCGCCCGACAGCCGCCAGCCGCGCCTGCAACCCCAACAGCCACTTTGCCCGCACCAACACCATCACACCACCGATATAGGCCAGTGCCAAGGCAATGCTTCCGATGTAATTATACGCGATCCCCATCCCCAATTGCCCAAACAGCGTATCATACCCATGCGCCGTCAACTGGATTGCACTTTGCGCAACCAGCGGCACGCCAACGGCAAACCCGGCCACGGTCAGACATGTATAGAACCGAACGGACCGCTCCCCGGACAGAACGCCCATCTTGAACAACGCCATGCCGACAAGCATCAATCCACCTGCACGCCAGATCAGAAAACCCGGAATAGCCGCAAGATGCATATCCAAAGCGGACGGTACCCGCTGCGCCAACGCGTCGAGCCAACTGCCTCGGTAAGACGCAAGCTCTGCCATGATCTGCTCCTCGGTATAGGAAAAGTCAGTCGCGACGTCTGCAATGACATCCGGCGGGGCATAACTCAGAGAGAGGTTCAGCAGCAAAGGCACGCTCAACACCACCGTGCCAACCAAAAGCAGCCAAAAAACCCGCAGGTTGCGCAGCCAGTAAAACGCAAAACCCGCAATCGCATAGGTCACAAGAATATCGCCGTACCAGATCAGATAGGCATGGATCAGGCCAAAGATCAGCAACCAGAAATTGCGGCTGTGGTGATGGCCAAACGTCGGCAACCCTTTGGCTGCACGCGATTGCGTCACCAGCACGATCCCTGCACCAAACAGCATAGAGAACAGCGCCATGAATTTCATGTCCGCGACGCCATGGCTGATTGCCCAGACCCACCAGTTAATGCCCGTCAGATCACCATATTGCGAAGGATCAAAATACGCCGCTTCGACCATCGCAAAACTCTGGATATTCATCACAAGAATGCCCAGCAGTGCAAAACCGCGCAGGACATCGAGACTTGCAATCCGATCTTGCCCGCGCACCGGCGCTGAAATGTCTGTCACGAAATCCTCCGGTCTGCTCGACCTTAGGTAGGCATCGTGTCGATCAGTTACCAGAGCCGGCGCCCGCCACCCAAAGGCGGGCAATCAGGCAACAGGGCTTGGCACGAATTGGCATCGCTCAAATCAACGGGCGTCCGCTCAGACCCCATCCACCAGAATATCCAGCGCCCGTTTCAGCGTGTCGCGATGTTCTGCCAGTGACCCGACCCGGTCGTGCAACTCAGCCCCCGGCACAGCGGCGAGTTCCTGAACCCGCACGATCCACAGCGCCCCATCCATCTCGACCTCGGGTGTCAGCTTTGGAAAAGAGGTGAAACGCCCCGCCTCGCGCAAAGGCGCAACGACCCGAGACGCATCAATCCCGATCAGGTCGGTTTGCAGGTCAACAACCAGTTGCCCGCCCGTCAAACGGAAGACATCGAATTGGGCCATACCAGCGTCAGAACGTGCGATACTTTGCCAGGGGCAGGCCATTGGCCTCAACCTCGGCGGAGTAGCTTTCAAGCGCGTCTGCGTTTTCCTCGCGCCACAAACGGTTCCGTTCCGCCTTCGCAGCATCCGCGATTGCGGCTTCTGCCAGACGTGACATGTTCAACCCCAATTCCCGCGCGGTCTGCGCGACATCGGCATCAAGCGTCAGGTTGACTTTCACACGGCCCATTGCGCCCTCTTGAACTATACGTATGAAAAAGGAGTATACAGAACCCGCCCAAAATCAAGACCGAACCGCCACCTGATCCAGCAATGCGTCCGCCGCCGCACACTCTGGCAAGCAGTCGCCGGGCGCAATCGCACTCAGAGCGGCCCGAACACCCTCAACATCCCCGCGCAGCCGGGCAAGATCCGTTGCCGCGCGCAGGTGGAACATGGCGTGGGACCGGCTGGTGGCTTCATCTATCGCCGTTTCCAGCAGGGCCTCGGCGCGGGCGGTCTCACCGGCCTGAGCCGCCAGACGAGCCTCCAACCGGGACAGCTCGGCACTGCCGAAACTCTCATCGACCTCGGCAATCAAATCCCGCGTCATCGCGCAAAACTTCGCCGCCTCAGCCGCCTCCCCGGCCTCCAGCAACCGCCAAGCCGCCTCAAGCCGGATCAGCGACAGGAAAATCCGATCGCGCGCGGCGATGAATTGATCATCC
>CAZPXE010000178.1:2533-5474 GCA_964590545.1 uncultured Rhodobacterales bacterium
ATTATTTTACGGCGAACGATCTTGATTACGACAATGAATTGATCATCCGCCGCCATATAGCGCGCCAGCCCCCCGGCCCCCTGCGCCGCAATCTGTTCCAGCCCCGCGAACAGGTCGGCATAGTGCCGCCACAGGCCTAAGTTATGCTCAACCGCCAGCACCGCATTGGCATCCGCATGGGTCTTGAACGCCCCGGCATCGCGCAGCACCAGCGCCTTGAACGCCAGATGCGTTTGCACATAGCAGGTCGTATTCGCGTGATCGGCAATCTTGGCCCGCTCCAGCGCCTCAAGCCCATGTGTCTCCGCCCGCGCGGTGCGGCCCAGCAGCAGCGAATTCATCATGATGTAGCAATGCGACGAGCCCGCCAGATCCTGCCCAAACCGCGTCTCAAGCCCGTCATGGGCAACCGGGTCGAACAGCTCAAGCGAGTGGTCAAGGATCGGCGCGGCCTCCTCATTCCGACCCAGCAGGCACAGCGTCAGCCCATGCAGCTTCCACGCCACCTGCTTTGGCGCGCTTTCGCCGGACTTTTCGGCAAGGTCCACAATATCCAGCGCCCGCGACAGCCCGGCGTGATACTCGGCGCGCGTATATTCCCCGACCCAAAGGCCATACAGGATCGGGAAGCGCAGCGGCGTCGACCCCAACCGATCCGCCATATCCAGCGCGGTCTGGAAATTGTTCTGACTGTCGTACGAACTATAACCCCGCCGCGCCAACAGCGCGACACCGCGCGCCACGCGCAGTGGCAAGGCGCGTTCCAACCCTTCTTTGCCCGTGCTGTCCAAATCCGCCTCAGCCAAAGACAATGCCCGGTCCAGATGCGAAATCGCTTCGTCAAAGGCGGGCCGGGCCAGCGCCAATTGGCTCGCGGATTCCCACAGATCGATTGCCCGCGCCACCTGCCCTGCCGCCTCGGCGTGATGGGCCAGAACCTCCGGCGCAATGTCAGGCCGCGCCGCCAGCACCCCCAAAATCCGGTCATGCACCACCCGCCGCCGCTTGCGCAGCAGACTGTCATAGGCCGCATCGCGCACCAGCGCATGTTTGAACACATAGCTCGCGTCCGGCGGCACCCCCCGGCGATAGATCAGCTCCGCCCCGATCAATCCTTCAAGCGCCGCCGACAGCTTATCCGCACTCATCGGTGAAATGGCGAAGAGCAAGCCATGCTCAAACTCGCGCCCGATACAGGCGGCAAGCTGCGCGGCGTCCTTCAGGTTCTCTTGCCGATCCAGCCGCGCCATCAGACTGTCATGCAGGGTGGTCGGAATGGCGGTCGCGTCAATCTCGCCTTCCAGCACCACCTTGCCATCTTCCTCGCGCCGCGTGCTGCTTTCCAAAATGGCCTTGGTCAGTTCCTGCACGAACAGCGGCACCCCATCAGTGCGCTCGGCGATAAGCTGCATCAACGGCTCCGGCAGGGCCAGCCCCTGCGCCACACTGCCCACCATCTCGGCCACTTGCGCCCGGCCCAAACGGTTCAGCGTAAAGCGCGTGACCGCCGGATGCCCGCCAAACCCGTGATCGAAATTGGGCCGCGCCGTTGCCAGTACCAGAATGGGCATGCCGGAAATCATCTCCAGCATGGTTTCGAGCAGTTCCAGCGAGGTCGGATCGACCCAATGCAAATCCTCGAAAATAAACAGGAATGGCGCGGCACTGGCCTGCGCGGCAAACAATCGGGTCAGCGCGGCGAAAAGCTGGGCGCGAAACTGGTTCGGCGACAGGTCCAGCGGCGGGTAACGATCCCCCGTCTCAATCCCCAGCAACTTGGCGATCAGCGGCACATCCTCGCCCGCAAGGCCCTGAATACACGTCACTTTATCCAAACGCACCGCGTCTTCTTCACCCGGTTCCAAATCCGCGCCGCGCCGCAAGGCCGTGATAATCGGATGCAGCGCGCTTTCCGTGTGGAAGGGCGAGCATTGGCACGTCACCCGCACATGCCCCGTGCCCTCAAGCCGCTGCGCGATCTCGGACACGATGCGCGACTTGCCGATGCCCGCCTCGCCCGTGACCAGCACCATCTGGCCCCTGCCCTGCCCGGCCTCAGACCAACGTGTCAAAATCTCATCGGCTTCCGAGCCGCGCCCGACCATCGCGTCAGTACTGCCCAGATGCAGCGCCTCAAACCGGCTGGCCTGAAACCGCTCTGCGCCCACCTGAAACACGTCCAGCTTGTCGGCATAGCCCTTGATCTCCAGCGCGCCAAGCGCCGTCATCTCGAACATATCGCCAATCAAATGCCGCGTGGCGGGGGCGACGACGACCTCATTGGTCGGGGCCAGCGCTTGCAGACGGGCTGCAAGAACGGGGGTCTCGCCCACCACATCATCCATCTCGGTGACGCCATCAGCGGCGGTGGTGCCCACCACCACGACACCCGTCGCGATGCCCACACGTGATGCGGCCTGCGCACCGGGAATGCGCAGCGCCTTGACCCGCTCAACGATGGACACCGACGCGCGCACTGCCCGCTCGGCATCATTCTCATGCGCTTTGGGCCAGCCGAAGTAACACAGCACCCCGTCGCCCATGTACTTGGCCACATGGCCATCCAGTTCCGACACGGTGCTGGTGACGATCTTCTGATACTGGCTGATGATCTCGCCCATCTCTTCGGGATCGAACCGAGAGGCCAGCCCGGTAAAATCCACCAGATCAACAAACATCACCGTAATCTGCCGCCGCTCCCCCTGCGGCTCGGACCTGACGGGGGCAGGTTCCGGCATTGGCTCTGGCGCGAGCTCGGCGGCATTCAACTGCGCAATCGCCTTACGCAGCTTCAAACGCGGCCCGATTGGCAGGCCAAGCTCCTTCAGATCGCCCTCTTCCAGCAGCGCCAGCGCCTCAAGGTCAATCTCCGCTTGAGCAAACAACTCGGCATATTTGCCAAGCCCCAATCCCGTCAGAAACTCTTCCACGCCAATGATCC
>CAZPXE010000178.1:5574-6836 GCA_964590545.1 uncultured Rhodobacterales bacterium
TTCGCTGCCCTTACCGAAGAGGATCTCAAAGAGCTCGGCTTCTCTTTGGGCGAACGCAAACGGCTGGTCAAAGCGCAAGCCAACGCCGCCGCGGCAGACACGCCGAGCGACACCCAAGCCGAACGCCGCAACCTGACCGTGGCCTTTTGCGATCTGGTCGGCTCGACCCCCCTTGCCGCAACGCTTGATCCAGAAGATCTGCGCAGCGTGATCAGCGCCTATCTCGACACCACGGTCGAGACGATGAAATCCTTTGGCGGGCATCTGGCCTATACCCAAGGCGATGGGGTGATGATCTATTTCGGCTACCCGGTGGCCGGCGAAGAGGACGCCGCCCAAGCCATCCGCGCCGCCCTTGCCACGATTGACGCTGTGGGCGCGCTGCAAACCGCCGCCCCGGAACCGCTCGCCATGCGCATCGGCATCGCCACTGGCGTCGTTGTCGTCGGTGATATGGCGAACGAGACGACCGCGCCCAAGGATTTCGTCGTGGGCGAGACACCCAATTTCGCCGCCCGCCTGCAATCGCTGTCCGAAACCAACGAAGTGCTCGTCTCGCGCAGCACCAGCAAGCTGGCTGCCAGCGCGTTCGAATTCACCTCACGCGGGGTGACACAGATCAAAGGTTTCGATGAGCCGCGCGAAATCTTCGCCGTCGCCGGGGAGCGCACGACCAAAAGCCGCTTCGATGCCCGCAGCGATGCAAGCCTGCGCCCGATCCTTGGCCGCGACGCGGAACTCAGCGCCCTTTCAGCCATGTGGGACGATTGCGCCAGCGGTATGGGCAGCATCGCCCTGATCGAAGGCGCGGCGGGCATTGGCAAATCTCGCCTGATCCGCAGCCTTTACGACATGGCCAGCGCCCCCTCGCTCGAATGGCAATGCGCCCCACACCTCAGCAACCGCACCCTTCATTCGATCATTGGCGAATTGGAACGCGCCGCCGGGATTGTACGCGGCGACACGTCTGAAGGCCGCCGCAGCAAAACCGACGCGCTCGTCACCCAAGGCGGCGGGCTGCTGAACGAAGACCGCATCACCCTTGCTAACCTGCTCGGCGCCACCGCCGAAGATGAAGCCCCGATCGACGCGCTCGCCCTTGCCCGCCGCAGCCGCGAGATGATCATCCGCCGCGTTGTCTCCACCACCTCGAACGGACCGGCCATCGCAATTCTCGAAGACGCCCATTGGGCCGACCCGATGACGCTGGACCTGCTCGAAACCCTTTGCGATCGCATTTCCGCCGTGCCGCTTTTGCTGCT
>CAZPXE010000179.1:0-6666 GCA_964590545.1 uncultured Rhodobacterales bacterium
GTACCATACGCTTTCTTGGGGATGTTCACTCTTGAAACTGCCAAGGCCAATCTCGCCCTTGCCCCGTTCGCGCTGCTTGGGGCGTGGATTGGGGTGAAGCTGCACCGGTTGATGCCAGAGCGGCTGTTTTTTGCGGTGACCTATGTGTTGTTGACGATAACCGGCAGCAAGCTGATCTGGGACGGATTGACATGAGAGTACGCCCACTCACGTCGATGGATTGGGCACAGGCGGAGGCCTTGTATCGCGAATTGACGAATGGGCCGGATATCGGTGGGGTTGAAAATTTTGCTCAGGTTCTAACCCATCCCGGCACCCGCATCTTCGGATTGGAGGAAAAGGAGAGCATTGTGTCGATGGTCACATTGCATCTTCTGCCCAATGTGACCTATGGCGGGCGACCCTACGGGCTAATTGAAAACGTAATAACTTTGAAAGAAGCGCGGAACCAAGGTTTAGGGCGACGTGTTCTGCAACATGCCATTGACGCGGCATGGGCTGAGGATGCCTATAAACTTATGCTTCTGACCGGACAAGCGCGGGGCGCAAAAGGTTTCTACGAAGCGCTTGGATTCTCATCTGATGGAAAATGGGGAATGACATTGCGGCGAATTTCGCCGGTGCCGCCGCAAATGTAGCGCGAGATTTACCTGACCAGCTTGCGAGCTTTCGAAATCATACCTCCGGGCGCATTCTTTTAAGCGCCCGAAGTCACATCTTAGCCGAGCTCTATCAGGCGTCGTCGTCGGTCGATGGGAGCGCCTCGGCCAGTTCCTCGAACGCTTGGCCCGAGGCCACAAGGCAGGTCATGCCGCTGGGCGAGGTGACGGTGATGGTCCATGTGCCCGATTCATTGGATGCAAAAATCTCGACCACTGCGTTGTTCGCGCCCAACCCCATGGATTGACGAGATTCGCCGTATTTTTCGGCCAGACGTTCGACCACCGCGTCGCGGGGGGCGCAGTTGCGCGCGTTCTGAGCGGTTGCGGCACCGGAGGTCATAGCGATCAGACCCAGGCCGGCGACGAGTGCTTTGATGAAAGATGTCATAGCTTTCAGCCTTCCTATTCATAAGGCAACACCACGATCATCTGGCCACTACAGCGCTGCGCTGCGATGAACGGGGGTAACCCGGTTCCAATCAATGCAGACCAACACCGTGAGTTTTGCTTTCGGCGGCCAGCCGGACGGCCCTCCCGCTGGTCTGCGGATGAGGCCAACATGACTTTGAGGTTTCAAATAAAAGTTAACAGCGCGGACGTTCTTGTTTTTTTCTTCTTTTTGCTGCGTTGCGGCGAAATTGACCTTGAACCTTTTGAAAAAAAACGGCACGCCTCGCGCAACATTATTACGAAAAGGCCCTGTCTGATGTCTGATCTGCGTCCCTATCGCTCGGTTCTGTATATTCCCGGCTCCAAGCCGCGTGCGCTGGACAAGGCGCGCAACCTGCCGGTGGATGCGATTATTTTTGATCTGGAAGACGCTGTTACCGCAGAAGAAAAACCCACGGCGCGCGCCACTTTGGCTCAGGCGCTGGAGCAGGATGGCTATGGCGCCCGGGTCAAGATCATCCGCATCAATGGGCTGGATACGGAATGGGGCGTCGAAGATGCCAAAGCGGCCGCTGCTATGAAGCCAGATGCGATTCTGCTGCCCAAGGTCGATGGGCCAGAGGATTTGGATGCGCTTGCGGCGATCACCGGGGACATCCCTCTTTGGGCGATGATGGAAACACCCAAGGGCATGTTGAACGCGCCTGCAATCGCCGCGCATCCGAATCTGTTCGGCATGGTGATGGGCACCAATGATCTGGCCAAGGAACTCAACACCCGCTTCCGCCCGGACCGTTTGCCGTTGCAAGCCGGGCTGAGCCTGTGCCTGTTGGCCGCGAAAGCGGAGGGGATTGTGATCGTCGATGGCGTATATAATGCGTTCAAAGACGAAGACGGCCTGAAACTTGAATGCGATCAGGGCCGCGACATGGGGTTCGATGGCAAAACCCTTATCCATCCGGCGCAGGTGGACGTGACCAACACCGCCTTCGCCCCATCGCCGGAAGAAATCAATTTGGCTGAACGTCAGATTGCCGCTTTTGAGGAAACGGAAGCGTTGGGGCAGGGGGTCGCAGTTGTGGACGGGAAGATTGTAGAAAACTTGCATGTCGAAACCGCCCGCGCCACCTTGTCCAAAGCACAAGCGATTGCGGCGATGGAAGGATAACACATGACGCTGATCATTCTCGGGCTGCTGCTCTGGACAGCGGCGCACTTCTTCAAACGGTTGGCTCCGGCGCGCCGCGCAGCGATGGGCGATCCGGGCAAGCTACTTGTAACGGTTGGCGTGCTCGCTGGGTTGGCCCTGATGATCATTGGTTACCGAGGTGCAGAGTTTATCGAGGTCTGGACCCCACCTTCATTCTTTGTGCATATCAACAACCTTCTGATGCTGATCGCCTTTTTCGTCTTCGGCACCTCTGCGACAACAGGGCGACTGCGCGGCTGGACCCGGCATCCGATGCTATTGTCGGTGAAGATCTGGGCTCTGGCGCACCTGCTGGTCAATGGGGATTTGGCCTCGGTTGTGCTCTTCGGTGGGATGCTGGCTTGGGCTGTGGCCTCGGTCATTCTGATCAACCGCGCCGAACCGAATTGGCAACGGCCAGAGCCGGGCCCGGCGTCCAAGGATGTGCTGCTGGTTGTGATTACGCTTGTCACTTTCGGCATCACGGTTGGACTTCATGCATGGCTCGGCGTCTCGCCTTTCCCCGGTTAAGCCTATGAAACTCTACCGCTTCCTGTCCGAAGAAGACACATCTGCTTTTTGCCATAAGGTCACAAAGGCACTGAATGAAGGGTGGGAGCTTTACGGCTCGCCCACACAAACCTGGGACGCCGCCGCTGGCGTGATGCGCTGCGGGCAGGCGGTTATCAAAGAGGTTCCCAATGCTGACTACCACCCAGACATCAAACTCGCAGAGCAGTAAGATGGCGAAGACCAATGCAGGTCGGTTCTTCGAGGATTACAGCGTCGGGCAGGTGATTGATCACGCGGTGCCGCGCACCGTTTCGGGGGGCGAGCGGGCTTTGTATCATGCGCTGTATCCGGCGCGTCACGCGCTCTATTCCTCGGACCAATTCGCGCAAAGCTGCGGGCTGGTGGCCTCGCCCATTGATGATCTGGCCGCGTTTCATGTGGTGTTTGGCAAGACGGTTCCGGACGTATCGCTCAATGCGGTTGCCAATCTGGGCTATGCCGAAGGACGGTTCCTGAAGCCGGTGATGGCGGGGGACACGTTGCGATCGACCTCGGAAGTGATTGGTCTGAAACAGAATTCCAATGGCAAGACCGGGGTGGTTTGGGTGCGCACACGCGGGCTGAACCAGCGTGATGAGACGGTGATGGAATATGTGCGCTGGGTCATGGTGCGAAAGCGCGACGCCGACGCGCCTGCGCCCGCCACAATAGTGCCGGACCTCGCCAAAACGGTTGCCGCGCCCGATCTGGTGATCCCTGACGGCCTCGATTTCACCGGCTACGATTTCACACTGGCCGGCGAGCCGCATCGCTGGGGCGATTATGAGGTGGGCGAGACGATTGACCATGTGGACGGCGTCACTATCGAAGAAGCCGAGCATATGATGGCCACACGCCTGTGGCAGAACACGGCCAAGGTGCATTTTGATACCTCCGCACGCCCGGATGGGACGCGTTTGATCTATGGCGGGCACGTGATCTCGATGGCGCGGGCGCTCTCGTTCAACGGACTGGCGAATGCGCAGATGATTGCAGCCATCAATGCCGGTGCCCATGCCAATCCTTGCCTGAGCGGCGATACGGTGCGCGCATGGTCAGAAGTGCTGGACAAGGCCGAGACCACGGCCCCCGGTGTTGGCGCTCTGCGTCTGCGGCTGGTTGCGACGAAGGGCGGCACGCCGTTCGAGTTGCGCGGTGAGGATGGCAAATACCTGCCGACTGTGCTGCTTGATCTGGACTATTGGGTGCTGATCCCGATCTGATAACGGGGTGCAGCTAATCTGCACCTTACGCCGGAGTTTGTATATGTACCGATTTTCCACCGCCCTTGCCCTTTTCCTGCTTGGCAACTCTGCGCTCGCGGACACCGAGGGCTATGTTGAAAGCAACCTGCTCTCTATCCTCTATCACGAGCTGGGCCACGCAATCATTGACCGCGCGGCGATCCCCATCTTTGGGCAAGAGGAAGACGCAGCCGATGTCGCTTCTGTCCTGCTGATCGACATGTTCTATGAGGAAGAAACGGCGGTGCAAATCGCCTATGACAGCGCGTTCGGCTTCCTTGCGGACGCGGACGAAACCGATGGCGATGTGGCGTATTGGGACGTGCACGGCCCTGATTTGCAGCGCTATTACAATCTTGTCTGTCTGTTTGTCGGGGCGGATCTGGACGAGCGGGAGGATATCGCGGCAGATCTCGGCTTGCCCGAAGAACGGCTCGACAGTTGCGAGGAAGAGTTTGAACTCGCCAATGACAGTTGGGGCCCGGTCTTTGACGATCTGGCTACTGGCGCGCCGGGGCAGTCGATCACCTATGTCGGTGGGACGGAAACATTGACCGAGCAATTGGTATCCCAAGAGGTTGCCGCGTTGAATGAGGATTTCGTTATCCCCGGCGGGCTGACGGTGGTGGTCGAACCCTGTGGCGAGCCGAACGCGTTTTATGATCCAAACGATGCAACTGTGATCATGTGTAGCGAGTTTGAGGACTGGCTGCGCCAAAGCGCGCCGGAATAGGCGCGGCTGCTCGCTCACGCCGATTTTAGCTGCACGAAGCATCCGTTTCGTCATAGCGTGCCCCTATGCTCCGCGCTGCTGCTTTCTCTGCCTTCTTTGCCACCGGGGCCGCCGCCTGTGATCTGGCACTTGTGCTGGCGGTCGATGTGTCCGGCTCGGTCGACCCACAAGAATACCGTATTCAAATGGATGGCCTCGCCGCCGCATTGCGCAACGGGATTGTGGCTGACGCGCTGCTGGATCAAAAGGCGATGGTCACGCTGCTGCAATGGACCGGGGCGTCCCGCCAGCGGCAAACCATCCGCTGGACCCGGATGGCCAGCTATGCGGATGTCGCGGCCTTTGCCGAACAGGTTAGGACGGACCCGCGTATCTGGCGCAACTTCTCCACTGCGATTGGTGAGGCGCTGTTGATCAGCCGTGATTTGCTTGAGGACGTTCCGGACTGTACGCGACATGTTGTGGATGTGAGCGGCGATGGCCGCTCTAACGAAGGCGTAACACCGCTGGACGTTCGGGCGAAAATGAAGGCTTCGAATATCACCGTCAACGCACTCGCTATCGAAACAGATGAAGACGACCTGACCGCCTACTTCTTCGAACATCTGATCCGTGGTGAACGAGCTTTTGTCGAAACCGCCAATGGATTTGACGATTATCCCGCAGCGATTCTTCGAAAATTGCAGAGAGAAACCACGCGCATCGCAGCCGATGCCCTAGAAACAGGCGCATATAGGCAGTTTATTTCCTTAAATTATCCCTAGAATTCGCTTTGTGTGATCACAGACAAAACGCGCGTGATCACAAATGACCCCCCGCGCCAAAAAACCGCGCCTAAAGTCACCGCTGATGGGTAGATACCGTAAGACGAGCGCAGTAATAAGAAGTCCAAAGCCAATGGGAACAATAGCCAGGAGCTGCTATGGCCGATGTGAACCGGGGCAATCGCCCTTTGTCGCCGCATCTGAGCATCTATCGCCCTCAGATCACTTCTATGACCTCCATTCTCACAAGGATTACCGGCAACGCGCTGCTGGTATCGGCCTTGCTGGTTGTTTGGTGGTTCCTCGCCGCAGCCACGTCTGAGGCGTATTTCAACGTCGCTAATGCGGTGCTGACAAGCTGGTTTGGTGATCTGGTCATGTGCCTGTCGCTGCTAGGGCTGTGGTATCACACGCTCGCGGGCATTCGGCACCTGATATGGGACAGCGGCTATGGGCTCGACCTTGAGACGGCCGAGAGCATGGGTTGGATCTGTCTGATCGGCTCAGTGATGCTCACCATTTTCACCATCGTTGTCGTGTAAAGGAGGGCTGAGAGATGCGTTATCTGACAGACCGCAAACGCGCGATTGGCATGGGTTCTGCCAAAACCGGGACAGAACATTTCTGGGCAATGAAAGTGTCCAGCTTTGGACTGTTGATCCTTATCCCATTGTTTGTGTTTACGTTTGGGCCGATCCTCGGTTCTGACTACACCGAGGTCACGGCTTATTTTGCGCGGCCCTTCCCGGCCATCGTCGCAGCGCTGACCATCGCGGTTAGCATGATGCACTTCAAAGGTGGCGTGCAGACCCTGATCGAAGACTATGTGCATGGCACGGCGCAGAAAGTGACCATTCTGGTGATGATCTGTGTCAGCTACGGCATTGCCGCCGTGGGCCTGTTTTCCATCGCCAAACTGGCGCTGTAACCGACTTTCAAGGAGGCCGAGAAATGGCTGCATATGATTACGAGACGCATGAATATGACGTCGTGGTCGTCGGTGCCGGTGGCGCCGGGCTGCGTGCGACACTGGGCATGGCCGAGCAGGGGTTGCGCACCGCTTGCGTGACCAAAGTGTTCCCGACCCGCTCCCACACGGTGGCGGCACAAGGCGGCATCGCTGCATCGCTGT
>CAZPXE010000180.1:0-985 GCA_964590545.1 uncultured Rhodobacterales bacterium
TTTTCGCGAAGCAAAGGTGGCCCCTTTTCGAGCGGAAATAACGCTGCACAGGCAGGTTTTGGCGAAATCGCTGCGCGATGCGGCGGATTTCGCCCCGCGCTGCGTCGATCAACCCTTCCGAGGGGCCGGATCGCTGCGGGCTGATCTCTTGGCGAGGAGCAAAAATCCGACACACGTTCACGCCGCAGGCGTGCTTTCAGCACGACGCCAAGCCTAAATGCAACACGCCGCCTAGAGCCCGGTGATGTCAGTTTTCTTTCAGCCATGGGGTCTGACACCTACAAAAGCACACAACTTAGATTGACAGTTGGTATAACGTTATACCAACCTATTGCTGAAGGCTAGGATTCGGCGAAGCATACGCAAGACAGTGCACGTTCCTGCCTTGAATTCGGGACTTCGGCTTTGTGCGGAGTGCCGTTGCCAAAGGATGCATCAACGCAAGTCCGATGCATCGCAAATGGGAGGAAACCATGAAACTACGTTCCAAAATTTTGGGCGCTGCATCCGGTGTTGCACTGGCTTGTTCTGCCCTTTCTGCGCAAGCGGAAGTCCTGTTCTGGTCGACGCAAGCCAAGCCCGTGGAAGAAGCGCAAGCGATGCGCGACACTGTGCTGGCGGGCGCTGGTGACGTTGACTATCAACCTAACGATGGCGGCCCCTGGCTGACCCGTCTGAAGGCTGAACTGGAAGCCGGGTCTGGCTCCATCGGCGTTCTTGGCGCGCTTCATGGCGATTATTCCGCGATGAATCCGGACGATCTGTTGGACCTTGACGGGGTTGGCTTGTCCGCGTCCGACACGTTCAACAGCTTGGCTAAACTGGGCACTGAAAACCTGCAGTACATTCCTTGGATGCAGGCGTCTTATATCATGGCCGCCAACAAAGAAGCGCTGCAATACCTGCCGGACGGCGCCGACATTGATGCGCTGAGCTATGACGAGCTGATCCAGTGGGGCAAGAATATGGCGGAAGCGGCAGGCGA
>CAZPXE010000180.1:995-6657 GCA_964590545.1 uncultured Rhodobacterales bacterium
CGCGCAGTTTGGGTTTCCGGCAGGGCCCAAAGGGCTGAAGCACCGTTTCTTCCAAGGCTATCTGTACCCGTCATATACAGATGGTGTGGTGCGCACGTTTGCCTCGGACGATGCTGTGACGGCATGGGAGAAGATGCGCGAACTTTGGGCCGTGTCGAACCCCGGCTCCACCAACTTCTCGTTCCTGCAAGAGCAACTGCTGAGCGGCGACGCATGGGTTGTCTTTGATCACACCTCGCGTGTGGCCCAAGCCTTTAACGAGCGCCCGGATGATTTTGTGGCCTTCCCCGCGCCCGCTGGTCCTAAGGGGCGGGGCTTTATGCCTGTACTCGCAGGTGTGGCAATTCCGAAAACCGCGCCTGATATCGACGCGGCCAAGGCATTGATCGCTCATATGCTGAAGCCAGAGACACAGATAGCGACCCTGCGCACCACCAACTTCTTCCCAGTGGTTGATGTGGAGCTGCCTGACGATCTGCCTGCTGCGGTCAAGGCTGCTGGCGACGCGGTGGCCAAGATGTCTGGTTCGCCCGATGCGAACCCGGGTCTGTTGCCTGCTGGTCTGGGTGATAAAGGTGGTGAGTTCAGCCAGCTTTACACCGAAACCTTTGAGCGGATCGTTCTGGCCGGGCAAGACATCCGTACTGTTCTGGATGATCACAAGCCGCGCCTTCAGGCGATCATGGATGCCACGGGCGCGCCGTGCTGGGCTCCTGACGCGCCATCGGACGGGCCTTGCCCGGTCGAATAATCGCGAAAAACACGCCCCGGACCTGATCCGGGGCGTTAGCCTCCTCCGTCGGCTGGTTCTTGATGGAGGGGGCCCCGGCTTAGGCCCGGGGCAGCCAATCCTGTCCGCACTCGCAACCATGCCAAAGACCCGAGGGGCATATGCATCCACGCCTTTTGCCATACGTTCTGATCTTGCCGGTTACGCTCTTTCTGTGCGCTTTCTTCTTGTACCCGTTCGTACTGGTTGCTCAGCAGGCTTTTCAGGTGGATGGCAGTTTGTCGCTGGACCACTTCCGAAGGGTCACAGGCCATTGGAAGTTTCCGATCTCATTGAAGAATACGCTGTTGCTCGCGGCCGCCGTTGTGCCAATTCAGCTCGCGCTCGCCCTGTTGATGGCGACGATGGTCAACTCAATGGGCAAAGGGCGCGATCTTGTGCTTTATGTCTGGACGATCCCCCTTGGTATCTCTGATCTTGCTGCCGGGATCATCTGGCTTGCGATATTTGAGCAATCGGGGTTCCTCAACTCGATGATGAGCGGTCTTGGCCTGATTGAACGGCCAATGAATTTGTTGACCTACAACAATGCCACCATGGTCTTTGTCGCGATCCTGCTGGCTGAGGTTTGGCGGGCCACAGCGATCATGTTGGTCATTCTGGTTGCCGGTATCGGTTTGATCCCAAAGGAGTATTACGAGGCCGCCGAGGTCTTTGGTGCCTCCCCATGGAAGCGCTTTACCCGCATTACGCTGCCATTGCTGCGCCCGTCACTGTCGACCGCGCTGGTGTTGCGCGTCATTCTCGCGTTTGAGGTTTTTGCCGTGGTTCAAGCCTTGGGCGGCACGCTGTTCCCCGTTTTGATGGGAGAGACGTATAACTACCAGTTTGTCCTGCTGAACGGAGGCGCCGCCGCTGCCGTTGCCTTGGTTATCCTTGGCATCTCTATTGCGGCAACACTTGTGATCCTGCGCGTTCTGCGCGTACCGCCGGGGGCGCGCATATGAGCGCTGCAAGTCCCAAAGCTGCGGGCCGGTGGGTCTATGTGACCGGCGTCGTGCTGTTGTGTGCATGGGTGTTGGTTCCGCTTTACTTCCTTTTGATCAACACCCTGTCCTCGCCAGAAGCTGTGAACAGCTTCCCGAAATCTTTCATTCCCGAGTTTGACCTTGCTTCACTGACCTTCTTCGCGAATTTCGCGGGCATGATTTCGGCGCTCAAGAATTCGATTCTGGTGGCATGCGTGACGATGATTTTGTCGATTTCTATCAGTGCGCCAGCTGGTTATGCGCTTTCACGCTTCGACTTTCCGGGTAAGGAACTTTTCCGGCTGCTCATATTGCTGACACGCGCATTCCCGCTGCCTCTCTTGGCCCTTCCGTTGGCGGTCATGTTCATCCGCACCGGTCTGGACGATACTGTTATTGGCCTTGCCCTTGTGCACACAACGCTTGCGATACCCTTCGCTGTCCTGATCACGTTTTCGCTTTTTTCCGGCATCCCGATTGAACTGGAAGAGGCGGCGTGGACCCTTGGCTGCAATCGCTTTACGGCGTTTACAAAAGTCGTGCTGCCGTTGATCCTGCCGGGCATTGCGGCATCGGCCATTTTTGCCTTCGTCATCTCATGGAATGAGGTCTTCGCAGCCGCCGTACTTACCATCGAGAACCGCACCCTCACGGCATTCCTGTTGCAAAATCTGGACAGCTCGCCGCTGCATCTGAAGTTCGCAGGCGGCTTTATCCTCGTGGTGCCCGCGCTCATCTTTATCTTCGCCGTTCGCAAGTACTTGTTTGCGATGTGGGGCATAGCGAACCGTTAGGAGACGGACTTGGCTGAGATCACAATCAAAAACGTGGCCAAGCGGTTTGGCGACTACCAAGCGCTTTCAGACATCAATCTGACGGTTGCTGATCAGGAATTCATGGTTCTTCTGGGCGCGTCGGGCTGTGGAAAGACGACACTGTTGAGAATTATCGCGGGGCTGGAGACGCAAAGCGAAGGGGAAGTCTGGATCGGGGAGCGGCGCATCGACAATCTCTCGCCCAAGGACCGCGGCATCGCGATGGTGTTTCAGAACTACGCCGTTTTCCCGCACCTCACGGTTTTCGAAAACATCGGCTTCGGGCTGCGGATGCAAAAACTCCCAAATGATCAGGTGAAGGCCCGTGTCGAACGCGTCGCTGAGTTGATGCATATTGAACAACTTCTCAAGCGTTACTCTGGTGAGTTGTCGGGCGGTCAGCGCCAGCGTGTGGCCGTGGCCCGTGCGCTGGCGATGGAACCGGATGTGATCCTGATGGATGAGCCGCTGTCGAACCTTGATGCGCTATTGCGTATGGAGATGCGCGCGGAGTTGAAAGGCGTTTTGGCCGAGAGCAAAACCACCGCAATCTATGTCACGCACGATCAAGTCGAGGCCATGTCGATGGCCGACCGTATCAGCGTGATGCATCAGGGCAAAATCGTGCAAGCCGCCGCGCCGATTGAGGTTTACCGCAACCCTGCTGCTGAGTTTGTTGCCGGCTTCATCGGCAACCCGCCAATGAACTTCCTGCCTGCGCAAGCCAAAGGCGATACATGGTTGGTGGCCGGTACCGAAATCGCGGGTCCAAAGACGACGGGTCCGCTGAAATTCGCGATACGTCCCGAAGACCTCGTTCTGGCCGAGACCGGATTGAAGGCCACGTCAAAAGTCGTGGAACCGTTGGGCGCGCATCTTTTGGTCACTTGCGACGTGGCCGGGCATCTTTTCCGGGTCGTTCTTGATAGTGACGCGATTGTTGCACCGGGTGATGTGTTGACGCTTGCACCCAATCCGAACCGCATCCGCTGGTTTAATCCCCAAACGACAGAGGCCGTGACATGAGCGAAACAATGATCAAAGAGGCTCGTGCCGTCCTCGCCCGCAATGACAAGGGGACGTATACGGTGCCCACGCATGGGCTTTATCCCTTCCAATGGAACTGGGATTCTGCCCTGAGCGCCCTTGGTTTTGCGCATTTTGATGAGGCCCGCGCTTGGGTCGAAATTGAAACATTGATGGCGCATCAATGGGAAGATGGCATGGTGCCCCATATCATTTTTCACGAAGAGGATAGCGGTTACTTTCCGGGGCCAGAGGTTTGGAGCACCGGGCGCGATGTGCCCACCTCGGGGATCACACAGCCAGCCGTTGCGGGCTTTGCGGTGCGCCGCAACTTTGACCGTGCGGCAGACAAACCAATGGCCGAACGCTATGCACGCGCGCTTTTGCCGAAAATCCACGCTTGGCACCAATGGTTCTATGCAAACCGCGATCCCGGCCAGACCGGTCTGGTCGCGGTTATTCATCCTTGGGAAACAGGCCGTGACAATTCAGCCGACTGGGATGCGGCCTTTGCCCGCGTGCCCACGGACGGCGTCGGTCGCTTTACCCGCCGCGACACATCGCACGCGAACCCCGATCACCGCCCCACGGATGAGCAATACAAACGCTACATCTGGCTGGTCCATACCTTCCGCAGTCTGGGGTGGGACAATGGACAATTGCACGATGCGTCACCTTTCCAAATCGTCGATCCGGGCTTCAACGCGATCCTGATCCGCTCTTGCGCGGATATCGCTGATTTGGCTGAAAGGTTGGGTGAGACGGAGATCGCCGTTCAGTCAAGGGCCTTTGCGATGAAGGGGGCGGAGGCGATGGAAAGCCTTTGGGACGACAGCTTGGGCCAGTATCTGTGTTACGATCGCAAGATTGGCGAATTGGTGAACAGCCCTTCGATCGGTGGCATCCTCGCGGCCTTCTGCGATATTCCCAAGCCGCGTAAGTCGGCCCTTACCCAGCGGATCAAAACACTTGCGAATAGCTGCGGTTACATTGTGCCCAGCCATGATCCGACCCACGCTGATTTCGATGCGCTGCGCTACTGGCGCGGACCCGTTTGGTTGATCGTTAACTATATGATCGCCGATGGGTTAACGCGGGGCGGCTTCGATGACGCTGCTGAACATATCCTCGCCGACTGCCTGCGCCTTATCCATGAAAGTGGCTTTGCGGAGTATTATGACCCGATCAACGCCGAACCGGCGGGAGGCGACCAGTTCACTTGGACCGCAGCCATGGTGATCGAAATCCTCAGCACGCGAAGGGTGCCCGCATGAAGCGCTCTGAGATCAACACCATCATGGCAGAGGCCAATGAGATGATCCAACGCCACGGCTTTGTGCTGCCGCCGTTTGCCTATTGGACGCCAGAGGAGTTCCGCACCAACAAAGACAAAGCCGGTCACGTTGTCGGTGCGCGTTGTGGATGGGATATCACAGACTACGGCGCTGGGGATTTTGACCGGATGGGCCTGTTTCTTTTTACCCTGCGCAATGGCCTTTTGAGTGATCTGCAAGCGGGGGGTGGAATGTGCTATGCTGAGAAACTTTTGATCTCGCGCCAAGATCAGCTCAGTCCCATGCACACCCACATCCTGAAGGCCGAGGATATCATCAACCGCGGCGGTGCAACCTTGGTGGTTGAGCTTTACGGTTCCGACGATGAAGGCCGGTTCGCTGAAGATCGCGGTGGCGTGGTGTGGTGCGACGGTATTGAACGCCCCTATGGGCCCGGCGATAAGTTGTCGCTCGCGCCCGGCGAAAGCGTCACCCTGCGGCCGGGGGACTGGCACGCCTTTTGGGGCGAGGGTGGTGATGTGCTAATCGGCGAGGTTTCCACTGTGAATGACGATGAAACGGATAACGTCTTTCGAGACCCAATCGGACGTTTCGCCGACATCACCGAGGACGAAGCTCCGAGCCACCTATTGGTTAGTGATTATCGAACGTTCCTTTGAATAGGGGCGCTGACGGCGCATCTGGCAGCCGGTTACACCCAGCGGAAACGGTTCGGGGCGTCGGATGTGAGCGCGTCTACGCTCCATTTTAAGGATTGCGCGGGGCAAC
>CAZPXE010000181.1:0-3757 GCA_964590545.1 uncultured Rhodobacterales bacterium
TCCATTGCGCGATGATGTTGACGGAATTTGTTGCGATCAGGATGGCGAAGATGAAGGTCAGGGTTTGCACCATCGGCAGGTCATTGGCGAAGAGGGCGGTGATCAGAAGCTGGCCGATGCCGTTCACCTTGAAGATCACTTCGGTAATGATCGCGCCGCCAAAGATGTTCGGCACGTTTAGTGCAATCACTGTCACAATGGGGATCATCGAGTTGCGCACCACGTGGCTGAGGACCACGACCCGCTCTGGCAGGCCCTTGGCGCGGGCGGTGCGCACATAATCTTGTCCTAGATTGTCCAGCGTCGAGGCCCGCATATAGCGGTTCATCTGCGCGGTGATTTGCAGCGCCAGCACCATCACCGGCAGGGTCATCTGCGCCAGTTGATATTTGAAGCTCTGCCAATCCGTGACCTTATGCACGGTGTCATAGACTGACGGGAACCATCCAAGCTGCACCGCGAAGATCACGATCAGCAGGGGGCCGGTGAAGAAAGGCGGGATCGAGAAGCCGATCATCGACACGAACGTGCCGGCATTGTCGAAGATCGAATATTGCCGATATGCGGAATAGATGCCGATGGGTAGCGCGATGATGATGGCCAGCACATAGGCCACGCCGACGACCCAAAGCGTCTGCGGGATGCGCTGCATCACGATGTCCATCACCGGAGAGCGCGTCTGCCATGAGATCACCCGCTGTTTACCTTCGGTCAAGGTCGTGCCGAACCAGCTATCAATGGCCACCTGTGGCTCGATCCAGAATATCTGCACCAACCATTTCCAATATTGCACGAGGGGCGGCTGACCGAGGCCGAGCGCCTCGCGCATCTTCTGTTTGACCTCGTCAGGGACCGTCAATGGCACGCCGGACATCGGGTCGCCGGGGGCTAGTTGCAGCAACATGAAGATCACAAAGCTGATGAAAATCAGCGTGGGGATGGCTTGAACCAATCGCCTGATAGTGTAGCTGAGCATGCTCCAGCGCCTTTACATCGTTATTATAAAGCTCGTTGCGTTTAATCGGATACACCAAACGCTGCTTCTCGGCTTCGCCGCGAACGCGTTTGATGTTGCAATCCTGAATCTCATAGAACGCAACATGCCGTATTGGCTGGGGGAATTCAGAAAAAGTCGTAGGGTGGGCAATTTTGCCCACCCTACCAAGGTCATGTAAGATCAGTCCGCGCGGGACCAATCAGCGATGTTCCACAGCTCGCTATCCCAGGAGTTCATGCGAACGCCTTCCAGTGTGACCGAGCGGGCGGAGATGTCGCCGCGGTGGGTCAGCGGGATCATCGCGCCGTTTTCAATCGCCATGTCGTTCAGCTGTTGGCCAATAGCGGCACGCTCTTCGAGGTCAGATGTCTCGGAGAGTGTTTGCCACAGCGCGTCGAATTCGGGCATGCAGAAGCGTGCGATGTTCTCACCTTGCCACTGCGATGCCGGGCTTGGTGCTTTGTCGCATAGCAGGTTCGCCAGATACGCCTGTGGGTCTGTGCCGGAGAAGGTGTTGGTGTACATCTCCACGTCCGAATAGAACTTCTGGAACGTGTCCGGGCTTGCCGCGTCGCCACCGAAGAAGACTGACGCGTCGATGTTGCGCAGCTCTGTTTCGATCCCGATCTGGCTCCACCAGTCTTTGACCAGCGCCTGATAGTCCTGACGGATACGGTTGGTGGAGGTCTGATACAGGACCTTCATCTCAACGCCGTCTTTTTCGCGTACGCCGTCGCCATTGGTGTCGACGATGCCCGCATCATCCAGCATCTTGTTCGCGCCCGCGATGTCTTGGGTGTCGCAGGAGAAGGTGCTGGAATTGTAAGCCGCCGGGGCGGGGATCCAGTTACAGGTGACCTGACCGCCCTTACCATAGCCGATTTCCGCCAGCAGGACACGGTCCACGGCCAGCGACATCGCTTTGTAGACAGCCGGGTCTTGCAGGAACGGGTGCGGGCGCACAACGGCACGCTCGTCCGGGCCAAGCGCCGGGTCGGGGTTGGTGTGGTTCAGCATGATCCGCTCGACCGAGGGGCCGAAGGAGGTCAGAACTTCGCCTTTGCCAGCCTCTGACATCTGCGCCAGAACGTCTGGTGCAACTTGCAGGTTCCACGCATAGTCAAACTCGCCGGTTTCCAGAACCGCACGGGCCGCGCCTGTGGCGTCGCCGCCGCCTTTGAAGTTGACCGTTGCAAAGGCCGGTTTGGCCGGGTCACGGTAGTTTTCGTTGGCGGCCAGAGTGATCACGTCATTGGGACGGAATTCTGTGACAACAAATGGGCCGGTGCCAATCGGGTTGAAGTTCTGCTCGGTGCAGGTCGGGGCAGCGGCGCCCTTGCAGTTTTCGAACTGCGCTTTCTGGATCACCGGGTTCTCAAGACCGCCAAAGGCCGCGAACGGGTAGGGCGTCGGCGCTTTGAAGTTGATCACAACGGTTTGCGCGTCCGGCGTGTCGATGCTTTCGATGCCTTCGAACTTGGTGATCTGCGCACAGCCGCCTTCGGGGTCGGTGCAGTATTCAAAGGTGAACTTCACGTCGGCAGAGGTGAAGTCGGTCCCATCGGACCACTTGACGCCGGATTTCAGCTTGTAGGTCAGCTGCGTCAGCTCTTCGTTGATGCCGCCATTGGCCACGGAAGGGATGCCTTCGACGAGCCAAGGCACAATCGCGCCGGTTTCGTCAAAGCGCACGAGCGGTTCGATGACCATCGACGCCGCTTCGGATTCCTTGTTCCCGCCGGACAGGTAGGGGTTCATCGTGGACGGCGCTTGCCAGTAAATGATACGGATCTCGCCATCGCTGCCGCGCTCGGCAAAGGCTGCCGGTGCGAGCGCCATACTGGCGACGGCCCCCATCAGAAGGGTCTTGAGTGTCATGAACATACTCCTTGTTGGACGCCTTAAGCGCCTTGATTCTTGTTGAGCCCGCGCGAACAGGCTTGGGCCTTGCGGCTTGGAAGTATGTGAAATGGGTGATCCGTTTTTCGTCGGGTCCCGTCGGCTTTCACATCCCCCAGAAACCGAACATGACCATCGAAACAGCTTTTGGAGAAAATGCAAGCCTTTCAAGAACGTCCCCCAGCGGAAACCGTGCCGAGAGGTTTGACACTGCTGCTTGCTTGCGCATAGCGTTTCAGGACACCCCGTGCGATGCCGTGCGGGTACACGGATAGGGTGAAACCACATGCTTGACCAAACCGAACAAAAGCCCGTCGCGCAGATCGAAGGGCTTCGGGTTGAATTTCAGACCAAGGACGGCCCGGTGGTGGGCGTTGAGGATGTGTCGTTCGAGATTAATGCGGGCGAAACGGTCTGCGTCGTGGGCGAGAGCGGGTCCGGTAAATCGGTTTCCTCCCTGTCGCTGATGCGGCTGGTCGAGTTTGGCGGCGGCACCATTGCCGGTGGGCGGCTGCTGTTTGATCGCAAGGATCACGAGGCGGTTGATCTGGCAAAGACTGATCAAGACCTGATGCGCACGATTCGGGGCAACGAAATCGGGATGATCTTTCAGGAGCCGATGACGGCGCTGAACCCGGTCTTCACTGTGGGCCGCCAACTGACCGAAGGGTTGCGGCTGCACAAGGGTTTGAACCAGTCAGGGGCGGATGCACGGGCGCTGGAACTGCTCCGTCAGGTGCGCATCCCCGAGCCAGAGCGGCGGATGAAGCAATACCCGCACGAGCTGTCGGGGGGCATGCGCCAGCGCGTCGTGATCGCCATGGCGCTGGCCTGTGAGCCGCGCTTGCTGATCGCGGATGA
>CAZPXE010000181.1:3767-6652 GCA_964590545.1 uncultured Rhodobacterales bacterium
GTGACCATTCAGGCGGAAATCCTCGCGCTGATGGACCGGCTCAAGCGTGAGACGGGCACGGCTGTCATGTTCATCACGCACGACATGGCCGTGGTTGCGCAGATGGCCGACCGGGTGGTCGTCATGTTCCGCGGCAACAAGGTCGAAGAAGGCCCCGCCGAGCAGATTTTCGAAGCGCCCCAGCATCCCTACACCAAAGCGCTGCTGGCCGCTGTGCCGAAGCTGGGCGAAATGAAAGGCAAGGCCGCGCCGGAGCCGATGAAGCTGTTTGGCGTAAAAGACCAGAAGATCGAGCCGATCCCCGGCTCCGATGAGGTGCTGCTGACGGTCAAGAACCTGACCACGCGCTTCGCGGTCAAAGGCGGGTTCTTCCGCCGCACGGTCGCGAATGTCCATGCGGTTGAGGATATCAGCTTCACCATCAACAAGGGCCAGACCCTGAGCCTTGTGGGCGAGTCTGGCTGCGGCAAATCCACCGCCGGGCGGTCCCTGCTGCGGTTGGTGGAGCCGCTGTCGGGCGAGATTGATCTGGGCGGCACCGATATCCTCGCGCTGTCGCCGTCGCAGTTGCGCGAGAAGCGCCGCGATATGCAGATGATCTTTCAGGACCCTTTCGCGTCGCTGAACCCGCAGATGCAATTGGCCGACCAAGTGGCTGAACCCATTCACAATTTCGGCACGCTGAAAGGGGCGGAGGTCGCGACGCGGATCGAAATGCTGTTTGACCGGGTGGAACTGCCCCGCAGCTTCATGCGCCGCTATCCGCATGAGCTTTCGGGAGGTCAACGCCAGCGCGTCGCCATCGCGCGGGCCTTAGCGCTGAACCCCAAGCTGATCGTGGCGGACGAAGCGGTCTCTGCGCTCGATGTGTCAGTGCAGGCCCAAGTGCTGAACCTGATGATGGAATTGCAGGCCGAAATGGACCTGTCCTTCCTGTTCATCTCGCACGATATGGCGGTGGTTGAGCGCGTCTCGCATTATGTGGGCGTCATGTATCTGGGCCGGATCGTGGAACTTGGCCCGCGCGCCCGTGTGTTCGAGAACCCGCAGCACGCCTATACCCAAGCGCTGATGAGCGCCGTGCCCATCGCCGACCCGCGCCAGCGCAAGTCCGAGAAGGATTTGAACTTCAAGCCGATCCCGTCGCCGATCCATCCCGTTGGCCATACGCCGGAGCCATCGGTTTACCGCGAGGTGGAGCCGGAGCATTTCATTCTGGAAACCGATAGCGGCTATTGAGGCCGGGCAGGGGGCGCTGCCCCCGTCCTGCGGACTCCCCCGGGATATTTCCAGCACAAAGAAGGAGGGGCAGATGGCTGGTCGGTGCACGCAGATAACGCCATTTGTGCCATGTACGGATTTGGCAGTGCAGATTGGGTTTTACCGGGATGTGCTGGGCTTTGAGCTCGGGTTTCAGGCTGACGAATATGCGTTTCTGCGCCGCGATGCGGTGGCGGTGCGGCTCGTGCAAGTTTGGGACAGTGTCGATCTGAGCCATCCTGAGAGGGAGAATTCGTTCTATGTGGATGTGGACGGGATCGACACGCTTTATGCCGCGTTGAAGCCTGCTTTGGACCGTTTGCCAGAAGGCCGCGTGCGCGCACCGTTCGACCAACCCTATGGGCAGCGCGAATTTCATGTGGCAGATGAGGATTGTACGCTCGTGTTTTTTGGAGAAGCCACATGACCACCCGCCTGACCCCGCTTGAGATCATGACAAAGCTGATTTCCTTCCCGACCGTCAGCCGGGACACGAACCTGCCGCTGGTGGATTGGGTTGAGGCGTATTTGGCCTCGCACGGGATCGAGTCCCATCGCTGGCCCGACCCCGACCAGCCGCACAAAGCAGCGCTGTTTGCCCATGTCGGCCCGTGGGAAGAGGGGGCGATTGTGCTGTCCGGCCATACGGATGTGGTGCCGGTAGATGGGCAGGACTGGACGAGCGATCCGTGGACCGTGGTCGAGCGCGACGGCAAGTATTTCGGGCGCGGCACCTGTGATATGAAAGGCTTCGATGCGCTGGCGATCTGGGGGCTGGTTGAGGGGCACTACGCGAACCTTAAAACCCCGATGCAGCTTGCGCTGTCCTTCGATGAAGAGGTTGGCTGCACCGGCGCGCCGCCGATGATCGAAGCGATGCAGCCCGTGTTGCCCAAGGGCGCGGCGGTGATCGTGGGTGAGCCGTCGGATATGACGGTCGTGACCGGGCATAAGGGCGGCTATGGCTTCCCGACCCATGTGCGGGGCCATGAAATGCACTCCTCGCTGGCGCATAAGGGCGTGTCGGCCATCCATGAAGGTGCGCGGCTGATCCAATGGGCCAATGAGATGAACGAGGCCGCCGCCGCTGCCACACCCACCGAGATCGCCGCGATGTTCGAGCCACATTACACCTCATGGCATGTGGGCATGATCGAAGGCGGCACGGCGCATAACATCATGGCCGGGGATTGTAAGTTCATCATGTCATTCCGTGCGGTGCCCGGCGATGACCCGGACGTGCTGCAACAGGCCTATTGGGACTATGCCGCCAAGGTGCGCGCGAAGATGAAAAGCGTGGCCGAGGAGGCCGATATCGACCTGCAAGTGCATTTTCAGGTCCCCCCCTTGCGGCCCGAAGAAAACGGTCTGGCCGAAGAAATCGCGCGGGCGATCACCGGGGATAATGCGACGAATGTGGTGAGCTACGGCACCGAAGCGGGCCAGTTTCAGGAGGCCGGGTATTCGGCCGTCGTCTGCGGGCCGGGATCGGTGGATCAGGCGCACCAGCCGGATGAGTTTGTGACGGTGGCGCAGTTTGAGGCGGGGGTCGCGTTTATGCGGAAGTTGGTGGGGCGGCTCAAGGCGTGACGAGGTTCGGTGGGCAGATTGCCCACCCTACGGCG
>CAZPXE010000182.1:0-6630 GCA_964590545.1 uncultured Rhodobacterales bacterium
CTGGGCCTCGGACGCAGCTAATTCAGGCGAAAATAGTAATGCGCGGGCTAAGTATGTGCTTGAAGCTGACGCAACGGAAACCTTGTTAACCGACACTTTGAATTTACTTCATCTGAAACGCCGACTGACCATTCAACATACACAGCCCAGCCAAAAACCGTATATCGCAACAACCATCGGGGGCCACATCATGGCAGGCGCAGACGCTCGGAACGCATTTGTTCAGGATTTTCTGCGCAGCAAACCGGCCCACTGCCGCCTCAAACACCTGCAGGATGTGCTGATAGGTGAGGTGGAACAACTTGGCTATGACCTTGCCGGAAAGGTGAGTTCAGACAAAGTGTCCGCCGTCTTCATCCTCGCCACCGACTTGCATGCCCGTATCGGTCAGACGCAAAAGCTCATCGCAAGAGAAAGGCTCTGCAATGGTGGGTGCCTCGATAAGTGCGTTTGCGACAGTTATTGAAGCGCTAAAGCATGCGGCCATAAACGCAAAACACGCGTTCCCCACCGCGCCTTCGGCACCCGTGTTAGATTCATACCGCATTATGTTTGCGGGAAAAGGGCAGACGAATTAAACGCCCGCGCGCCTGCTTAGCTTCAACGCCTCCCCATCTGCCTTATGCCTTGCCGCGCTAGCACATAGCGGATCTAGCCGAGAGGCGCTGATCGCCCGCGCTCAGGACAGATGATGCAAAACGCCTTTGTATCGCATGTCGAATAGCTTAACCCGGCCAACAGGTCGGGGTCATCTTGTATTCCGGCAGGCCTGCGGGCGGTTCGGCGCGAAAAAGTTGACGTTAACGTAAATCATTGACGCCACGTCATGCTCCGAAATGTCGATACCAGACAATTTCATGTCGCTTTGGCGCAGTTGGCGCAAACATTTCCATCTAAGCGCGCAATTATTGTTTGGCTGCTGAACAATTGAAGACCTACGAAACTCAAACATTGTTGCTTGCACACTCGGGGGCCACACCATGGCAGACGAAACTCTTCACTATCAATTGCTAGTTAAAATCATCCGACAAATTCCGGCATCCTGCCGGTTGCTCTTGCTACGCGAAGTCGTCGTGCAGGAGGCCGAACAGCTCGGCTACGATCTGGCCTCCGAGGTCAGCCCGAACACGGTGTCATCGGTGTTCATTCTCGCCACCGACCTCGACAGTCGCATCGCCCGCACCCAACACCTGATCGACCACGAGACTCACTGCACTGGAGACTGCCCACTGCACAAGGCGGCCTAAAGCGTTTCCAGTTTAACTTGGATCGCCCATGCACTGCCACGCCTTCGGCGCTCTCGTGACATGGGCGATACCTTGTCTCAATAAAACTGGAAACGCTGTAGGCGCAAGCTTAGTGCCCATCACTGCCACCGCGCGGCCAAGTCCCGTTTATGCGCGTCAACAGATGCTGCCGAGAACTGGAACTCAATGCGGGTCCGATCAGAAGAATAGTGTCCCAGCACCACCGTCAGATTGGACGCGCTTTGCCCGCCAAATCTGCGCACGCGCCCGGACAGGTCAAAATGACTGGCATAGCCGCCTTCGAAGAACCCGTCATACTCGCCCGCCTCTGGCAGAAGGTAGGTGAATTTCCCCGGTGGGGTGGCAAGAACGAAAAACCACTCGCCCTCCAGAGACAGACTGGCATCATCCGCAGGCACAGGGTCCGCTTGCCCGAACACATGTGATGTTTTGACCAACCACGCATCCGGGTCGTTTTGCGCGCGGGCCAAGTCCATCTGATCTGCCGAGCGCCGCCAAACAATCACAGGGACAGACGCCAGCCCGACCACTTCCACCTGCCCGGGCGCGAAATCAGCCACGCGAATGTCTGCCGTCAACTCAGCTTGCTTGGCAACAATGTCGGCTGTTGGTGCCCCGGTTCGGAAAAGAAACACGGCGGCCATACAAAGCCCGACGCCAAGGAATGAACCCGTCAGGCGTAACAGCGGCGGCGGGTGAGTTTCCACGCGGCGCAGCGTTTACGCCTCCAACTCTGCATCCCAGTACAGAAAGTCCATCCACGACTCATGCAGGTGGTTCGGGGGGAACTTCCGCCCCATATTCCGCAACTCCTCCGCGCCGGGTTGGCGGGGCGGTTTGCGCAAACTCAGGCCCGTGCGATGGAGTGGCTTGGACCCTTTGCGCAGATTGCAGGGCGAACAGGCCGCGACCACATTCTGCCACGACGTGACCCCACCAGAGGCGCGCGGCACCACATGATCGAACGTCAACTCGCCCCGTGCGCCACAATACTGGCATTGGAATTCGTCGCGCAGGAACAGGTTGAAGCGCGTAAACGCCACACGCTTTTGCGGTTTCACATAGTCTTTCAGCACGACGACCGAAGGAATACGGATCTCGGTCGAGGGGGAGCGCACAACCTCGTTGTATTCGGCCACTATATCCACCCGTTCCAGCCACGCCGCCTTCACCGCCTCTTGCCACGGCCAGAGCGACAGCGGGTAGTAGCTGAGCGGGCGATAATCCGCGTTCAACACCAGTGCCGGGCGCTGCTTTAACGCCGCCGGGTTACGGGTGAAATCGGTGCGGAAACTGCCGCCACTCTCTATGGTCGTCGCGAGGGTCATGCCAAAAAATGCTCCATCCCCTGATGCCTCATCGGCTCGGGAAGATAGGAGCGCCATTGGGACGCTCCGTCCCGGCCTTGGGTGTGACTATATATCGTGGATGAAAGCTGGCAAGCCCGCGTTTACCACAACATGTCGCAGGCTGCGTAGCGCGCTCAGTTAACAGGCATATGACAGAGCTATTGGTTTATCCACAGAACCCGACAAGACCTGCGCGGGTCGGGAATACCTTACTCGACGGTGCGCATCCAAAAGCGCATATCCGTATCAACACACCCACACTGGGGCTTGAGGTGACGACGATGGGACTGACAGGTATCAAACACGCGATCGCGCGCATCCGCCGCTTTTTCGCGACGCCGTTCGGCACCCAACTCGGCTATCGCGAACCACCCAGCCGCCGCAAGGTGCAGCGGACTGGTGTGAATTACGAAACGATCTGCTGAGGAGCAGGCGTTTCAGGGGGGCTAGCCCCCCGTCTGCTGCGCAGCCGCCCCCCAAAGTATTTTAGACCCAGAGAAGCACGGGACGGCGCGCCAGTTTTCAGTGACGCGTCAAAGGCTCAGCTTATCCCGCATAAAGGCAAGCGCAACGCTCAGACCGTCCGGCGCGATGCCGTGCGCGGTGCCTTTCATCACATGGGCGAAAACGTCTTGCCAGCCCGCCTCTTGCAGCGCTTCGGCAGCTTGGGGCAGCGATTGGGGCGGCACCACATCATCTGCATCGCCATGTACCAACAGCACCGGCGGGCGCACGACCACTTCATCGGCCAGAAGTTCAGGGCGCAACAGACGGCCTGAAAAGGCAACGATCCCGGCCACCGCATCTTCGCGGCGCGGGGCGACATGCAGCGCCATCATTGTCCCTTGCGAGAAACCAAACAGCACCACTTGTTCAGGCAACACATCCTCATCCACCATCAGCGCGTCGAGGAAAGCGTTCAGGTCTTCGACCGCCTCATTCATCCCCCGCTCGCTGTCTTCTTCGGACGAGCCGTCGATCCACGGGATCGGGAACCATTGATAGCCGCCGGGATAGCCGGGGATGGATTCGGGCGCATCGGGCGCGATAAACAGAGTATCGGGCAGATGCTCGCCCAGCGGGTCGGCAAGGCCGAGCAAATCCGCACCATTTGCGCCATAGCCATGAAGGAACACCACAACCGACCGCACGGTGCCGGACACCGGCGCGCGCCGTTCTGCTTTCAAAACCCGAGTCATGTCCTTACCCCTTCGCGACCTTTGACCACCCGGTAGTAGGCAAAGAGCGCGCGGGCCGCAACCGCGCGCCATGGGGACCAATCCTCAGACAGGATGCGCAAGTCTTTTTCCTTAGGCCGCTCTGGCAGATCGAACAGATCCTGCGCTGCGATTTGCAGCGCCAGATCCCCCGGCGCGAAGACATCGGCCCGGCCCAGTGAGAACATGGCGTAGATTTCTGCCGTCCAGACGCCGATTCCCTTTACCGCCGTCAGGGTCCGCACGACCTGCGCATCCGGCATCTCCCGCAGCGCCGCGTAGTCGATCCTCGCCTCTGCAAGCGCTTGGGAATAAGCGATTTTCTGGCGGCTCAGCCCGGCGGCGCGCAGCCCATCCTCTCCTGCCGCCAGCACGGCGGCTTCATCCGTCAGCCCCGCTGCTACCATCCGCCCCCAGATCGCAGCGGCGGAGGCGGTAGAGACTTGCTGGCTGACAATCGCGCTCAGCAGTTGGGCAAACCCGTCCGGGCGGCGGCGCAGTGGCAGCGGCGCGCAGGCCTCAGACACCTGCCCCCAACGCAGATCCTGCGCGCAGAGCCAGCCCAGCCCCTCGGCCACATCCGCATCCGTTTCAATGATCCGCCCTGTTGTCATGGGCCGCACCGTAACGTCTTGCAGGCCCGCGGCAAGAGGCGTAACGCTGCGCCCATGGACACCATGACCGACGACCGCCGCGCCGTGCGCAACGTGGCGGTACTTGTCGCCGCGCAAGCCTTTCTGGGCAGTCAAATGCCGATGCTTTTTGTTGTTGGCGGGCTGGCCGGGCAGATGATCACCCCCTACGCCTGCCTCGCGACGCTGCCGATCTCGCTGATCGTGTTCGGGTCGATGACGACAGCGCCGTGGATGTCTGGCGCGATGCAGCGCTTTGGCCGCCGCGCCGGGTTCTCCATCGGAGCCATTGGCGGGATGCTGGGTGCGCTGATCGGGGCTTATGGTCTGTGGGTCGGCAGTTTCTGGTTGCTGCTGGTGGGCAGCTATCTGACCGGCGTTTACATGTCCGCGCAGGGTTTTTACCGCTTCGCCGCCGTCGACACAGCGTCAGAAGGGTTCCGCCCCAAAGCGATTTCCTATGTCATGGCAGGCGGGCTGGCGTCGGCCATCATAGGCCCGCAATTGGCGACCTATCTGGCCGATGGCAGCGGCGTGGCGAACCATGAACGATACATTCCCGTCTATCTCGCTGTGGCAGGGCTCAACCTGCTGGGATTACTGATCTTTCTGGGCCTCGACATCCCCAAACCGAAACCCGCCAGCGCGGCCGACGGCCCGGTCCGCAGCACTCGCGAAATGCTGCGCGACCCCCGCATCCTCGTTGCCGTGATCTGCGGCGCGGTGGCCTATGCGCTGATGAACCTCGTGATGACCTCGACGCCGCTCGCTGTGGTTGGCTGCGGCTATTCAGAGATTTCGGCAGGCCATGTGGTCACCGGCCATGTGCTGGCCATGTTCGCCCCCTCCTTTTTCACCGGGCACCTTATCGCGCGCTTTGGGGTGGAGCGGATCATGGCCCTCGGCCTCGTACTGCTCGCCGCTGCCGGAGGGGTTGCTCTGTCTGGGGTAGAGCTCACGAACTTCTTCCTCGCGCTGATCCTACTCGGTCTCGGCTGGAACTTTGGCTTTATCGGCGCAACCACACTGCTGACCCAAGCCCACAGCGTGGCAGAGCGCGGCCGGATGCAGGGGATGAACGACCTGATCGTCTTTGGCGCGGTGACAGTGGCTTCGCTGGCGTCCGGCGGGCTGATGAACTGCGCGGGCGGCGATCCCGTGTCGGGCTGGACCGCCGTGAATGTGGCGATGGTGCCGTTCCTGACCTTGGCGGGCGGCGCGCTGCTGTGGCTGATGCTGCGCCCTGCGGCGGCGCGGGTTTAGGGGGCCAGCCCCCACCTCCTGCGGAGGCGCCCCCCGAAGTATTTGAGACCCAAAGAAGCAGGGGGCGTTTTACCAGCGCCCCAGCGTTGCGCTCAATGTGAGGGCGTAGCTGCGTGGTTCCGGCAACAGGCCATCTGCCACAAGGGATGGTGCGCTTTTCGCCGCTTTTAGCGTTCGGGCGCAGCCAGTGGCAGGCCAGAGCGCGGGCAATGCGGTACGGGAGAGTTTGCCCGCACGCGCGGTTTGCAACGCATCAAGGCCGGATTGGGCGAGTTTCGCGACACCTTCGGGCGTGCCATCCAGCAGCGGAATGCGCTGTTGCGCCTCAAGTTCCGGGATCGCGCGCAGCCAATTGGCGACACCCAGCGCGTATCCCGCTTGGGTTGGGGCGTCGTTCGTCGCGCCGAGCAGGTCTGCGGCGGTTTGCATCAGCAGGCCCGAGGTTTGGGTCAGGTAAGTCGTCAAATGCGCCTCATCCTCAAACGCATCTTTATAGCAATCCCAACGCCTTGCCGCGACAAGCTCATCCAATCGTTTAGCTTGCTGAGGCGTTAGAAGCTCCGCCAAGGGCGTGACCACCTCATGCCGCCGCACCTGGCCATCGCCTGCGATTTCCTCCAGCGCATCGCGCCACCATTGCAGGCGCATTTCGGCGATCATCGGCTCAGCGGTGACCCATGGGGCGCGGCTGACTTCAACGTTAAAGGCATATAGCGGAAACAGCTTGGCACGCGCCGCAACAGGGGCGGCCATCACCGCGCGAAACCGCGCCGGATCGCCCTTTTCGACGATGGCCGCGCACGCGTTAAGGTCGTCGGACCAACTCATGCAGCGCGCGCGACGATCAAAGTGTAGCCGGTCTCTGCCCGCAACTCATGCCATTTGGCGGCCTCGGTGGCAC
>CAZPXE010000183.1:0-975 GCA_964590545.1 uncultured Rhodobacterales bacterium
GGACCTTCAGGCCGGTCCAGTTCATCCCGGTTTGCAGGGGTTTGAGCGTGGCGCGAAGGCGTGGTGGGGCATTCGGAGCATCAAAGCAGTCCTGATCCTGCGCCCGCCCAATGGTGACGAGAGCGTCGGCGCGGGCGAGGCCGGTGGCAACGGGTTCGCGCAGCGGGCCAGCTGGCAGGCATCGGCCATTGCCGAAGCCGCGCGCCGCGTCCACCACGACCAGCGACAGGTCATGGGCCAGCGCGGGGTTCTGGAAGCCGTCATCCAGAACGATACAGGTTGCGCCCGCCATCACAGCCTCTCGCGCTCCGGCGGCGCGGTCCTTGGCGACCCAGACGTCGGAGAAGGCGGCGATGAGCAGCGGTTCATCGCCCACCTGCGCGGACTTGTGCTTGGCGGGGTCCACGTAGACCGGGCCATCCAAAGAGCCGCCATAGCCGCGTGAGACCACATGGGGGATATGGCCGTAGCTGCGCAAGCGCTCCACCAAGGCGATGGTGGTCGGGGTTTTTCCGGTGCCGCCTGCATTGATGTTGCCGACGCAGATGACCGGTACACCAACTTTTTCGCGCGCCCCTTGTGCCAGTCGCCGGGCCGTCAGCGCGGCATAAAGCGCGCCCAGCGGCGCAAGCAGGCGGCTGCGCAGGGAATTGGGTTTGGACCAGAAGGCGGGCTCTCTCATCCGCGGGGGGATGCGATGAGATGGGCGGGGCCGTCAAGGCTCTCTTGCACGGCGTCGATGATGGCGTCGGCGACCTCGGCCCCTTCAGAGATTACATCCCAGCCCGCGCAGGCCATTTGCGCGGCTTGGTCGGGGACGATTCGGTGGGCGACGGCGCTGCCAAGGCTTGGGGCGTCTTGCACCAGATCAAGCGCACCTGCGGAGCGCAGCCGCGTGAAGCTGTCGCGATGCGTGCTGGCGTTGGGGCCGTGCAGAATAGCGGTGCCAAGGCTGGCGGCCAGAAGCGGGTCGCG
>CAZPXE010000183.1:985-6629 GCA_964590545.1 uncultured Rhodobacterales bacterium
GCGCCCGCCGGGGCCTTGGTACAGCGTGGCGCCGATATAGGTGATCGCGGCGACCCGGAGCCACAGGCCCAATTCGTCGGGCAGGTCCGCAATCAGAACTTGCGTCGACTCATCAGGCACGTAGTTGCGGCTGCGCATCGCGTAGCTGATCCGTTCGCGCCGCATTTGTGCTTCGACCGGGGCTAGGTCGAGGCCGGGCGCGACCAGCATCACGAGCAGCAGGCGGTGGTGCGAGCGCAGGGCGAGGCGGTGCGCGGCGAGGACTGTTTGCCATTCTTCCGCACCGACCTCAGCGCCCAGCCAAACCGGGCGACTGTTCAGATCGACCGAAAGCGCATCGAACTCTTCGGCCATATAGGGCAGGATGCGGCCAGAGGGCAGCAGGGGGGCGAGCACCGATATTGTGTCGGGTGCGACCCCAAAGCGGGCGATTTTCTGCGCGCCCCCAGCCGAGCGGGCGCTGGCGGTTTCGAAGCACGCCGCCAATTGCTGGGCCATGTCACCGGTCCAAATGGCACTCCAATCATCGAAGCCCGCTTTCGCGGCCAAAACCAGATGCATCGCCATTCCCCGCCCTGAGGCGGCGTGAACGAGGTTGGGCCGCAGCGCGCCCCAGACCCAGAGCAGCGCATCGGGGTCCCAGTGATCAAGAAAGGCGTCGACCGCACCGGGATGCTCAGAGGGGGCGTCGAGCAGCGTGATGTAACGCCCGGGCGAGGTGATTGGCCAAGGCTGAACGCTGCCGGGTGCGCGGGTGATCAGAATATGGGTTGTGCCTCGAAGCAGGTACATCCGGTCGGCGAGATCAAGGAACGCCGCAGCATCCTCTTCAAAACCGAGGTGAATCCAGACACATTCCCCGATTGGCCGCGCTGGCCAATCGACGGGATCCACAGGCGCGGCCTGCGACAAAGCCCGGTAGGCTTCGAAATCCAGCGCTCCCCCCTCGCGCATCTGATCTTAGCCAAGCTCTTCGGTCGAGGAGGCGGCGGCTTCTTCGTCACGCAGCCGATGCAGATGGGCGATGTAGTAGCGCATATGGGCATTATCGACGGTGCGCTGCGCCTCGGACTTCCATGCGTCATAGGCGGTTTGATAGTCAGGGAAGATGCCGACGATGTGCAGGTCATCGACATTCTTGAACGCGTTCTTGGACGGGTCGACCAGTTCGCCACCAAAAACGAGGTGCAGGCGTTGTGCCATGGGGCATGCTCCTTTGCGCAATGTGTGCAGAGGTTTACGAGAAAGTTGCAGCAATTCAAGTTAACGCTGCATCGAAAGGGATGTGACAAATTCCACCCGTGCGGGCGTATCGCGGTTTGCAAAGCGCCCGGTCTTTAGGCATTTTGATTGGATGGAGTGGGTTCCGTTCAGTCACAATGCGTTTCTCGTCACTATGTCGGGCCTTGTTGCGTTGGTGGCGGGGTTTACCGGGTTGTCGTTGACCCGCGATCTGTCCGCCAAGCCTTTCGTGCAAAAGCAAGTGTCGGTCGCATTGGGGGCCGTGGCATTGGGCGGCGGCATTTGGTCGATGCATTTCATTGGGATGCTGGGACTAAAACTGCCGATCCTGTTCTATTATGATGCGGCGATTACTCTGGCATCTGCGCTGTCGGCGATTTTGATCGTTGGGGCGGCGTTGATCCTGCTGCATTTCACTGATCGTAGGCCGCTTTTCGTAACCTTATCTGGCGTCGTGCTGGGCCTTGGTGTGCTGGTGATGCATTACATTGGCATGGCTGGGTTAGAGCTGTGCCGCGCGGTCTATACCCCGCTGGGCGTTGTTCTGTCCTCTATCGCGGCAATTGGCCTTTGTACGTTGGCGATTTGGGCGGCTTACGGGCAGCGCACGATCCGCAATATCGCCTTTGGGACGGTGTGTTTTGCGGTGGCGGTGTTCGCGGTGCATTATCTTGCGATGGCCGGGACACGGTTTACGGCGGAGCCGGGCGTGTTGGAGTTTGGCCCGGCGCTCAGCAATGAGACCCTAGCGCTGGGCGTGATCTTTTTCAGTTTCGTGATCTTCGGAGCCTGCTTGTGGGTGAGCGTCACATATCTGGTGACGCCGGATGCCGGGACAGGGTCAGAGCCAGAGCCAGAGGCCGCACCCGTCGCCGCGTTTGAGCCGCAGCCAATGCCCGCGCGTTTGCAAGTGCCCTGCGAGCGGGAGGGGAGCCGGATTTTCCTGTCTCCTTCGGATGTGTCTTTTCTGCGGGCCGATGGGCATTACACCCAAGTCTACACGCGCGATGAACGGTTGTTCTGCGTCTGGTCTGTCACCGACGCGGCGAAGCGTTTGGTACCGTCAGGCTTCTTGCAAACGCACCGCTCTTATCTGGTCAACCCGGCCCATGTGGCGCGGTTTGAAAGGACCAAGGACAAAGGGCGCTGCATCTTCTCTGCTTCGGACACGCCGCCTGCGCCGGTCAGTCGCTCGAAGCTGAAACTGGTACAGGACGCGCTGGCGACGCAGCTCAGCGCAATTCGTGCAAGCTAGGGCGCATTTCGTGCAAAACGCCTGTATTTCATTGATTTCGACAAGCCCTTTCGCACGCGCTCTGCGCTAATCCGCCGCAGCCATTGTCGAACGCTTGAGAGGGAGGAGAGCCGATGATTCCAGCGGCCTTTGAGTATTACCGTCCAAAGGACATGCCGTCTGTGCTGTCGATATTGCAGGAGCATGGTGATGATGCGCGTGTCATGGCGGGCGGGCACAGCCTGATCCCCATGATGAAACTGCGCATGGCCGATGTGCCGCATCTGATCGACCTTCAGGATGTTGATGGCCTGTCGGGGATTGAGATCGGCGCGAGCAGCATTCGCATCGGTGCGATGGTGACGCAAGCCGAGTTGATCGACCATGAGGGGCTGACGGCAGCCGCGCCCATCCTGCGTGAAGCCGCGCTTCAGATTGCGGACCCGCAAGTGCGTTACATGGGCACGGTCGGCGGCAATGTGGCCAATGGCGATCCGGGAAATGACATGCCGGGGCTGATGCAATGCCTTGATGCCAGTTTCACGGTGGTCGGCCCGAATGGAGAGCGGGACTTGCCCGCGCGCGACTTCTACGAGGCGGCTTACATGACCACGCGCGAGGATGATGAGGTGCTGACCGCCGTTACCATCCCGACGACGAAGGGCGGATACGCCTACGAAAAGCAGAAGCGCAAGATTGGCGATTATGCCACGGCGGCGGCGGCGGTGCAGATCGTCAAGGAAGGCGGCACCTGTACGTCGGCTTCCATCGCGATGACCAATCTGAGCGATACGCCGGTCTATTCTGCCGAAGCGGGTTCCGCGCTGGTCGGCACTTCGGTGGATGATGCCGCGTTGAAGCAGGCTGTTGCGGCGATGCTGGGCGACATTGATCCAAGCGAGGACAATCGCGGTCCGGTCGCGTTCAAGAAACACGTGGCAGGCGTCATCCTGCGCCGCGCCATCGAGCGCGCCTGGTCGCGGGCCTGAGGGGGGAATTCCATGTCAAAGAAACAGCACTATAAGATTACGGTGAACGGCAAGGAGGAAGAGTTCCTTGCCGAGCCGCGTGAGCTTCTGATCTACACCTTGCGGGAGCGGCTGAACATCACGGGCCCGCATATCGGGTGTGAAACGTCCCATTGCGGGGCTTGCACGGTCACGATTGATGGCAAGTCCGTCAAATCCTGTACCATGTTCGTCGCGCAAGCGGACGGCAAGGACATCACCACGATCGAAGGTCTGGGTAGCCCTGACGCGCTGCACCCGTTGCAAGAAGCGTTCAAAGAGCATCACGGGCTGCAATGCGGCTATTGCACACCGGGCATGATCACCCGTGCGACCAAGCTGCTGGAAGAGAACCCCAACCCGACCGAAGAAGAAATCCGTTTCGGCATGGCGGGCAATCTGTGCCGCTGCACCGGGTATCAGAACATTGTCAAATCCATCAAAGCCGCCGCGGTTGAGATGAATGCAGCCAAGGAGGCCGCGGAATGAAGGACGACGTTGAAAGCCGCGAGGACCGCGTTGCCAATCTCAAGGGGATGGGCTGTTCGCGCAAACGCGTAGAGGATGCCCGCTTCACCCAAGGTCAGGGCAATTATGTGGACGATATCAAGCTGGACGGGATGCTGTTTGGCGACTTCGTCCGCTCTCCTTATGCCCATGCCAAGGTCACCAGCATCAACACGGAAGAAGCGTTGAAGGTTCCTGGCGTTCTGGCGGTGCTGACCGCGGCGGATCTGGAGCCGCTGGGCCTGCACTGGATGCCGACGCTGGCAGGTGACAAGCAAATGGTGCTGGCCGATGGCAAGGTGCTGTTCCAAGGCCAAGAGGTCGCCTTTGTTGTGGCCGAGGATCGCTATGCCGCCGCTGACGGTATCGAAGCGGTTGAGGTCGAGTATGAAGAGCTCGAAGTGCTCGTCGATCCGTTCAAGTCGATGGAGTCGGACGTGGTTCTGCGCCCCGACACCGTGGCCGAGGATGGCAGCCCCGCCGACGGCGCGCATGGGCCGCGCAAGCATCACAACCATATCTTCACATGGGAAGCGGGCGATAAGGACCCGACCTTCGAGACCATCGACAATGCCGAAGTCGTGGCTGAAGAGTCCATGTATTACCACCGTACCCACCCCTGCCCGCTGGAAACCTGCGGCTGTGTGGCGTCGATGGACAAGGTGAACGGCAAGCTGACGGTGTGGGGGACGTTCCAAGCGCCGCATGCCATTCGGACCGTTGTGTCCCTGATCACGGGGATCGAAGAGCATAACATCCGCATCATCTCGCCTGATATCGGCGGCGGGTTCGGCAACAAGGTTGGGGCCTATCCGGGCTATATCTGCTCTGCTGTTGCGTCGATCGTGACGGGCAAGCCGGTCAAGTGGATCGAAGACCGGATGGACAACCTGATGACCACCGCCTTTGCGCGTGATTATTGGATGAAGGGCCGGATTTCGGCAACGAAAGAAGGCAAGATCACCGGTTTGCATTGTCAAGTGACGGCGGACCATGGCGGCTTTGACGCCTGTGCCGACCCCACGAAGTTCCCGGCGGGCTTCATGAACATCTGCACCGGCTCTTACGATATCCCGACGGCTTTCCTTGAGGTGGACGGTGTCTATACCAACAAAGCGCCCGGCGGGGTCAGCTATCGCTGTTCCTTCCGCGTGACCGAGGCGGTGTATTTCATCGAGCGGATGATCGAGGTTCTGGCGATTGAGCTGAATATGGACGCGGCCAAGCTGCGCGAGATCAACTTCATTCGCAAAGAGCAGTTCCCTTACAAGGCCGCTCTGGGCTGGGAATACGACTCCGGCGATTACCATACGGCTTGGAAGAAGGCGATGGATGCGGTCGGTTATGACGAGTTGCGCGCCGAGCAAGCCCAGCGGGTCGAAGACTTCAAAGCTGGCAAGACCCGCAAGCTGATGGGCATTGGTCTGACGCATTTTACCGAGATTGTCGGCGCTGGCCCGGTCAAGAATTGCGACATTCTGGGCCTTGGCATGTTCGACAGTTGCGAAATCCGCATTCACCCGACGGGCAGCGCGATTGCCCGGCTTGGAACAATTTCTCAGGGTCAGGGCCATGCCACCACATTTGCCCAAATCTTGGCCTCTGAGATCGGCCTGCCTGCCGACAGTATCACCGTGGAGGAGGGTGATACGGA
>CAZPXE010000184.1:0-6625 GCA_964590545.1 uncultured Rhodobacterales bacterium
GGCTCGCTCGCCAACAACGACCCGGCGGCCTGTTATCCGGCTGCGGCGCTTGGCTCTGGTGCAACGATCAAGACCAACAGCCGCGAGATCGCGGCGGATGACTATTTCCAAGGCATGTTCGATACGGCGCTGGAAGAAGGTGAGATCGTCACCGAAGTCCGCTTCCCGATCCCCGAAGCGTCGAACTATCAGAAATTCGTGCAGCCCGCCTCGCGTTTCGCGTTGGTCGGTGTCTATGTCGCGAAATTCGCCGATGGTGTGCGGGTGGCTGTGACTGGCGCGTCGCAAGAGGGTGTTTTCCGTTGGACCGAGGCTGAAGCGGCGCTGTCCGCGAATTTCTCGGCGGCGGCTCTGGATGGGATCAGCGCGGGCGCAGACGGGATGATTTCCGACCTACACGGCACGCCCGCCTATCGCGCGCATCTGATTGGCGTGCTGACCAAGCGTGCCGTCGCAGCCGCGAGCTAGGCGCGTTTGCGCCAGCAATTGGAGACTTGGCTGGGCCACCTCGTTGGGGTGGCCCTTGCCGGTGTTATCCATCTGCTCACCGCGCCGCGGATTGTGTGGATGTCGCGCCCGCCGGCTTTGCGCCCGCGCGTGTACTTCGCCAACCACACGAGCAATGCCGACACGGTGCTGATCTGGGCCGCGCTGCCCCCGTCGATCCGGCAAAAGACGCGGCCTGTGGCAGCGGCGGATTATTGGCTGAAAAACGGGCTGCGGAAGTTTTTTGGCACGGCGGTGTTCAACACTGTGCTGATCCAGCGCGACCCGGATCAGCGCGGCGAGGACAACCCCGTCGAGCAGATGGGCGAGGCGATTGATGAAGGCTCTTCGCTGATCATTTTCCCCGAAGGGCGGCGCAATGATACCGAGGCGCCACTGTTGCCGTTCAAGTCCGGCCTGTTCCATCTGGCAAAAGCGCGGCCTGAGGTCGATCTGATCCCGGTCTGGATCGACAACCTCAATGGCGTGATGCCGCGCGGCGAGGTGATCCCGGTTCCGCTGATCTGTCAGGTCTTCTTCGGCGCGGCCCTGCGAATGGAGGAAGGCGAGGACAAAGACGCTTTCCTCATCCGTGCCAGCGCCGCACTGGAAGGGATGATCCCGGCGGTGGAGGACGACGCATGAGCCCTGAGTTCACGCCATATCTGCTGGGTGTCGGCGTCCTGCTTCTGGTCCTGTCGGCGCTGAGCGAGGTTCTGGCGCAAAGGCCGCGCATCCGTGCCTATGCTCCGGTTGCGCGGAACCTGCGTGCGCGGGTGCGCGGGTGGTGGATCATGGCCGGGGTCGTCGCGCTGTTCAGCATTCCCGGCGCTGGCGGGCTGCTGGTGCTTTTCGCGATCATCTCAATGGGCGCGCTGCGGGAATTGCTGACGCTGACAACGCGGAGCAAGGCCGATCACTGGGCCTTTGTGGCCTCCTTCTTCTTTGTGCTGCCGGTGCAATATCTGGCGATCTGGTATGATTGGTATGGATTCTATGCAGTTTTCGTGCCGGTCTATGGCTTCCTGCTGCTGCCCATGCTCGCCGTGCTGCGCGGGCGCACGCAGCGGTTCCTGAGCCGCGTGGCCGAGACGCAATGGGGCCTTATGCTGGCGGTGTTCTGCCTGAGCCATTGGCCCGCACTGCTTTACTTGGACCTGCCGGGGTTCGAGGGCGCAAGCCTACTGCTGATGGTGTTTCTGGTGCTGATGGTGCAGGGGAGTGACCTTTTGCAACACGCCGCTTCTGTCACCTTTGGGCGCACACCGATCGCGCCGCAAATCTCGGAATCCCGAACATGGGAAGGGTTCGCGGGCGGCGTGTTGGGCGCAGCGCTGCTGGGTGTGATTGCGTCCTGGATGACACCTTTTGGCGTGGCGGGCGCGGCGATGATGGCGATGGTGGTGGCCTGTTGCGGAGGCATGGGGCGGCTGGTTATGGCGGCTATCAAGCGCGACCGGGGCGTCACCGATTGGGGCCATATGAATGACGGGCAGGGCGGGTTCATAGACCGACTCGATTCGGTGATTTTCGCCGCGCCTGTGTTCTTCCACCTGACACGGTTCTTCTGGGTGACGGGCTGAGTTTGCCTCAAATCCGGAGCAAAAGACCGAGCGGGCTTTAGCGGCTGTTAAGCTTCCTTGTGCCTAACCTTCCCCATGCGCGCGTATTGGCGGGCGATCTCGGAAAGGTTGGATCATGGCATATACCCCGATCATCCTCGGCTCTGGCGTGGCGGGCTACGCCTTTCTCGACCGCACACGCAACGCCCAGCAGAAACTGTTCGCCGACAGCGCCGAGATTCAGCGCGACGTAAAAACCTTCTCCGAGCAGATTGCCGACGTGCAATCGCCGGACGATCTGATGGACAATTTCTCGCTGTTCCGTGTGGCGCTTGGCGCGTTCGGGCTGGACGAGGATATCGGCAATCGCGGCTTCATCAAAAACGTGCTGGAATCGAACACGCAGGATCCGCGATCCTTTGTGAACCGACTGTCTGATCCGCGCTATCTGGAGTTTGCTGAAGCGTTTGGCTTTGGCAGCAGTGCCGGTCCGCAGCTGGATGAACTCGACAGCGTTGATGCGGTCAAGGAACAGGTACAGGCGCTCGGCTCCGCCGATGATCTGCTGGCGGATACGGCGCTGCTGCGGGCGGCGCTGGATACATTCTCGCTCGGTGACGATGTGCCGAACACCTATTTCCTGAAACAGGTGCTGGAGTCGGATGTGAGCGATCCAAACTCCTTCGCCAACCGCCTGTCCGACACACGCTATGCGGAACTGGCGGACGGGTTCGGGTTCGGTGCACGCGCGAAACAGCAGGAGAGTATCTTCGGCTTTGCGGAACAGTTTTCGGCGGAGTTGAGCAATATTTCCAACGCGAACGACCTGCTGGATCGGCCCGAATTGATGGAAGCGACCTTCAAGCTGTTCGGGCTGGAAGGGCAGGATGCAAGCGATGAAACCTTCTGGCGCAATGTGCTGAATTCGGATGTGACGGATGAAAATTCCTTTGCCAACCGTCAGGACGATGAACGTTTTGCTGCGATCGCACGGGGTTTTGGTTTTGGGGATGAGGACTCCGTTTTCGCCACGGATAGCAGGCTGGCGAAGTTTGTGGACGCGGTATCAGCGCGGACAACACCCTATCGGGAAGTCTCTGATTTCTTTTCTGATTTCTCGGTCCTTCTGACGTCTTTCGACTTTCTGGACCTGCCTCTGGCCGACCGATCTACGGGCTATGCCTCGCGGGTGTTCTCGTCCGATCCCGACGATCCGAATGCGCTGATCAATCTGGAACCGGACCAACGCTATAGCGCGCTTAACGAGGCGATCAATTTCCAGCCCGTGGAAAGCGGGCGCACCTATCCTGATGGGTTCGCGGACGCTATCGCACAGCGTTTTGTGGACAATCAGTTTGAGATTGCGGTCGGAGAGCAAGACGGATCGATGCGTATTGCCCTGTCGCTGGAAAACACGCTGAGCGATGTGGTTGAGAATGGCTCGACCGTGGATGCGATGTGGTTCGGGGTGATGGCCTCCGGGCCGTTGCGGGCCGTGTTCGAAGCGGTATTCTCATTGCCGGACAGTTTCGGGACGCTGGATGTGGATGATCAGTTGAGCGTATTCAAGGACCGCTCCGAAGGGATGTTCGGCACCTCTGATTTGACGCAGCTTAACACGCCGGAGACGCTGAACCAATTGCGTGACACCTATCTTTTCCGGAGCGATCTGGCAGTTCAGGGGCCTTCGAGTAGTGCGAGTTTGATCCTGTCGTTGCTTCAATAAGGTTGCCTGCAACGGTTGTTCTGTGTGACCGGCACGGAATCGAGGCGAAGATGCCGTGACGACATGGCGGCTGTGGCGCCACCCGGTAGCATACTGCCCTGCAATCTGTGAGAGGGGCCAGACCGCCCGCACGGGCAGGCCTAGGCACGGCTCAAGCCTTTTCAATTCTTGTGTTGTTGGGTGGCCGAAAGACACAAAAGCCCCCGCCAAAGGCGAAGGCTCCTCTCATTGCATGACGTGAAACCGTCAGCTTTTCTGCGGCAATGGCCCGATCATCATGACCATCTGGCGGCCTTCCATCTTGGGCATATTCTCGACCTTGCCCATTTCCTTGGTATCCTCGGCCACCCGCTCCAGCAACTCGCGGCCCAGGTTTTGGTGCGCCATTTCACGGCCCCGGAAACGCAGAGTGACTTTCACTTTATCGCCGTTTTCCAAGAACTTGTACACGTTGCGCATCTTGACTTCGTAGTCATGCGTGTCGGTGTTCGGGCGGAACTTGACCTCTTTGACTTCGATGATCTTTTGCTTCTTGCGGGCCTCGCTCTCACGCTTTTGCTGTTCATATTTGAACTTGCCGAAATCCATGATCTTGCACACCGGCGGATTGGCATTGGGCGAGATTTCCACCAGATCCAGTCCAGCCGTTTCGGCCATCTCGATGGCGCGATCCGGGGTGACCACCCCAACATTTTCTCCATCGGCACCAATCAGGCGGATTTCGTTGGCTCGGATCTTGTCGTTCACGCGCGGGCCAGTGTCTCGTTGCGGCGGCGCGTTGTGGGGTCTGCGGGCTATGGTCGTTGTCCTTAGATGGTTATCGGTTCAATAGGTGCGCAAAATACGCGCGGCGCGAGCGTCTTTCAAGGCGGTAATCTGTCCGAATGTGCCGAAACCCGCCATTTTCCCCCTTGCGACTTGGGGTTGCCGGGCGCATGTGACACGACATCTTAACGAAAAGGGTGGGCGGCTGCGATGCAGGGTGCCCGAACGTCTGAAAAGGACCAAAACAATGCGCAACATCATCTGGATTGTCGTGGCGGCGGTTATCGCGGCTGGCGGGTATATGCTGTTCACGGGGCGCTCACCGCAAGAAGTGGTTAACAGCGCGGCTGACGCGGTGAACGCGCCGGAAGCGCTGGAAAGCGCGACCGAGGCGGCTGGCGCTGCGGCGGACGCGGTTGAGGGCGCTGTGAGCGAAGCTGTTGAGGCGGCTGGCGACGCGGCAGAAGCGGCGGTTGAGACGGCGCAAGAGGCAGTAGATGAGGCGGCTGAGGCTGCCGAAGACGCGGTTGAAGCCGTGCAAGAGAGCGCAAGCGATGCGGTCGAAGCTGTCGAAGATGCCGCAGGCGACGCGGCCGAAGCCGCTTCTGATGCGGTAGAAGCTGTCGAAGACGCTGCGTCCGACGCGACCGAGGCGGCGAGCGAAGCTGTAGAAGAGGCAACTGACACGGCGGCGGACGCCACCGAAGAGGCTGCCGAAGTGGTTGAGGAAACAGCGGTAGAAGCGAGCGAAGCTGCAACCGAGGCGACGGAAGAGGCCACAGGCGCGGCAGAAGCGGCAACAGAAGCGACTGAAGAAGCGGCCGAAACCGCAGCAGAAGCGAGCGAAGAGGCCGCGACTGAGGCAACTGAAGCCGTGACTGAAGCAACCGAGGAAGCGGCTGCCGAAGCAACAGAAGCTGCTGAAGGAACAGCCGCTGAGGCCACCGAAACAGCGACAGAAGCTGCCGAAGAGGCTGCAACTGACGCGACTGAAGCTACGGCCGAAGCGGCCGAAGACGCGGCTTCAGATGCCACGGAAGCTGCGAGCGAAGCCGCTGAAGAGGCCACCACAGAGGCGACAGAAGCCGCGAGCGAAGCCACCGAAGAAGCTGCAACGGACGCAACAGATGCGGCGAGCGACGCGGCAACGGATGCAACCGAAACCGCAGCGGCAGAGGCAACTGATGCGGCGGGCATCACCGATTTGCTCACCGTCGATGGGTTCGATTTCGACAAGGTGGCGGAGATGGTCGACGGCTCCGAACTCGGCGCGTTGCAGAAAACCACTCTGAAAGCGGCGCTGGATCAGGCCAAAAACAACCCGGACGTGCTGCAAGGCGTCTTGGATCAGATCAAATCGGCCATGGGCCTCTGATCTTTTCAGATATCAACGTAAAAAGGCCGCGCCGACCAGCGTGGCCTTTTTTTCGTTCAAATACCCGCCTAGGCTTCTTTGGGTTTCAAATACTTCGGGGGTCCGGGGGCAGAGCCCCCGCACGCGGAAGCTCAGTCCAGAAACGCTTTCTCAACCACATATTGCGCGGGCTTTGAATTGGCGCCTTCCTCCAGCCCATATTCCTCAAACATCTCTTTCAGTTCGAGGTTGAAGGCCAGGTTTCCGCAAATCATCGCGCGGTCGCTGTCAGGGTTCAGTGGCGCAACGCCCAGATCCTTGAACGCTTCGCCCGACCGCATCAGGTCGGTGATACGGCCCATCTTCGGGCTCTGCTCGCGGGTGGTGGTGGGATAGTATTTGATTTTCTTCCAGAACCCTTCACCGATCAACTCGTTCAGCAATTCGTCCTGCTTGAGGCTTTCGATCAGATCGCGGCCATAGGTCAACTCGCCCACCTCGCGGCAGGTATGGGTGATGATGATTTCGTCATAATCTTCAAAGGTTTGCGGCTCGCGCAGTAGGGACGCAAACGGCGCGAACCCGGTGCCGGTGGCAAAGAACCACAGCCGCTTGCCGGGCAGCAGCGCGTCATGCACCAGCGTGCCAACGGGTTTTGGGCGCAGGATGATCTTGTCGCCGGGCTGGATGTGCTGCAGCTTCGAGGTGAGCGGGCCGTCCTGCACCTTGATC
>CAZPXE010000185.1:0-6589 GCA_964590545.1 uncultured Rhodobacterales bacterium
CAGCGCGTTTTTGCGCGGCTTCTACTTCACCTCTGGCACGCAGGAAGGCACGCCGTTTGATCAGGTGCTGGGCGCGATGAGCCGGATTGGCGAGGGTGCGGGCACTGGGTTTGCGCCGCGTTTCATGTCGGGGCAGGGCAAGAGTTTCTTTCTGCATGATCTGCTCTCTGAGGTGATTTTCGCCGAGCGGGATTGGGTCAGCTATGATCGTGGTGCTGTGCGGCGTGTGGGATTTTTCAGGGGCACGGCGTTTGCGTTGATCGCGCTGGCGGTGCTGGGGGCGATGGGGGTGTTTGGCTATAGCTATTGGCAGAACGCCTCGCTGGTGCGCTTTGCCGCCATTCAGGCGCAGACCTATGAGCGCGCGGCGAGCGAGGAGATCCGGCGCGAGGTGATCGCGGATGTGTCTTTGCAGCCCATTGTCGGATTGCTGAATGAAATTCGGGCGATGCCGGCGGGCTACGATCAGATCATTGAGCCGGAATTGTGGGAGACGTTCGGGCTGGGCCAGCGGCGGCGGTTAGAGCAGGCGGGCATCCGCTCTTACTCGGACGCGCTGGAGAAGATGCTGCGGCCCCGGATGATCCTCGCGCTGGAGAACGCGTTGCCGTTCATTGAGCGGGACGGGAACACGACGGATATTTATCGTGCGCTGAAGGTCTATATGCTGCTGGGCAAGCAGGCGCAGCGCAGTGATGATGAGACGATCCTGACCTATTTCAACGCGCAATGGTCGGCGGCTTTTGGCGGGCAGGGCCGCGCCGGGGCGGCGTTGGTCAAGGACCTGATGACCCATCTGGCGGCGATGCTGGAACTGGATGATGACCGGGATTTGCTGGTCGATATTCGCTCGGAAACGATTGAGAGCGCGCGGGCGGCGATTGCGCAGCTATCTCCCGTCGATCAGGCTTATGCGCTGATTATGGATCAGGCCAGCGGCAGTGGCCTGCCCGATTGGGACGTGCTGGACCGGGTCGGGCCTGCGTCAAAACTGGTGCTGGCGGCGCGCAATGGCGCGGATTTGGGCGCAGTGTCGATCCCGGGAGTGTTCACCTATGAGGGCTATTGGAGCTTCTTTGCGCCGCAGCTTGAGGTGGTCGGCGCGCGGCTTGAGCGCGATCAGTGGATTTTCGGGGACAGCACCTATCGCGCGGATGTGGCGGCGCAGCTTGCCGGGCTCGATCTGGCATTAAGGGCGCGGTACCGGGATGATTTTATTGCCGCGTGGCAGGGGATGCTGGGGAACCTGTCGCTGGCCTCGATGTCGGCGGATGCGCCGGGATATGATTCGCTTGGCACGGCGGCCTCGCCCGGCTCGCCTTTGCTGTTGCTGACGCGCGAGGTAGGTGTGCAGACCCGGATGAGCCGGGGGCAGGAGGGGGCGATCAGCCCACCGATCCTGGATATTGAAGCGGCCTTTGGCGACTGGCGAGACATGCTGGTAGGCGCAACGGGGCAGCGGCCCATCGATGGCGTTCTGGGCAATTTGGGCACTGTTTACAACGCGCTGCGGCTGGCGGCGGCGAGCCCGGAACAGGCAGAAGGTCTGCTTCCCGGCGCGCTGAACGCGCTGATTGAGGGCAACGCCGCTTGGCCGCCCACGCTGGCAGGGCTGGTGGATGAGGTCGAGGCGGAGTTCCGCGAGGGCACCAACAACGCCACGCTTGACCAGATGAACCGCGCGCTGGGAAATGAGATCACGTTCTTCTGCAAGAAGGCGATCACGTCGTCCTTCCCGTTTGGCCGCTCCACCCGCCCTGTGATCTTGCAGGATTTCACGCGGTTCTTCGGCCCCGGCGGCGATATGGAGCGGTTCTACGAGGAAAACCTTGCGCAATTCGTCAAGCGCACGCCGGAGGGGCTGTCTTATGACCCGCAAAGCGCAATGGCGGGGCGGCTCTCGCCCGCGACGCTGTTGCAGTTCGAGCGGGCGGAACGGATCAGGCTGGCCTTCTTTGCGGGGGGCGATTTGCCGTCGGTGGATATCTCAATCGCGCATGTGGACAGTTCCGACGGGGTCGATCAGGCGCGTCTGGTGCTGAATGATTTGGAGCTTGTGACCCAGCCCGGCGATGCGCCGAAGGTGATCACGTGGCCGGGGTCGGGGCGCGGAACATCGGTGGAGTTGCTGCCGCTGGCGCAGGGGCAGGAGAGCCGGTTGCAGGCCCCGGAAAGCGATTGGAGTTTCCTGAACCTGCTGAACGCGGCAAATTCGCGGTTGCAAAGCGGGGATAGCCTGAAGGCGACCTTCGTGATTGGCGGGCGCAGCGTGACGTATGACTTTACGATCAACGGCGTTAACCCGTTCACCATGCGCGAAGTTGCTGATTTCGACTGCCCGGAAAGTCTGGATTGATGGGGCTGGCGGCGGGTTTTTTCGGCAAGCATCCCGGTTTCGGGGACTTCATCGCGGAGGGTTTGCCCGAGGCGCTGCGGGCGGAGATGGAAAGCTGGCTGACCCCGACACTGGCGCAGTTGCGCGAAGATATCGGCGACGACTGGGCCGATACCTATGACAGCGCGCGGGCGCTGCGATTTTGGATCGGGCCGGGTGTTTTGGCGCAAGCTGGCGCGTTGCGGGGTGTCATCTGTGCCAGTCGCGATGCGGTGGGGCGGCGGTTTCCGCTGGTGCTGTTAAGCGCCGAGCCAAACCCCGCGCCGCCGCCGATTGCGCCGGGGCAAGACCTGTATGAGGCATTGGAGGAAGCGGTTGCGGAGGCGACGGATAGCAAAGCCGAGCGCGCGGTGGATTTGATGCAACTGGACGGGCTGGCAGAGAGCCAATCAGAAGAGGCGGATGCGCTTTGGGCGGTAAACCCGGACGCGCCTATCTCGGACCTTCTCCATGCCATTGGGGCGGCGGATTATGCCCGCGCGGCGGCGGGACGGAGTTACTGGTGGAGTGCGGCAGATGACAGGCGTGCAGGGGCGGTTTGGTCCTGTTCCGGTCTGCCGGATGCGGCTGCGCTTGGCTGGTTGATGGCGGGTTTGGTCCCAACAGCAGAGGAAACTTCGGATGAAGACTCCGAAAGCCCTTCCACAGCCGCGCCAGACGCCGTAAAAATGTCCGAGCCAGAGGACAATGCCCTGTGATAGATAACGAATATTTTGGATTTGAGACGGGCGAGGCGACCAATACGGGCCGCGTGCGCGAGCATAATGAGGATAGTCTGATCACCCGGCCCGAATTTGGCGTCTGGGTGGTTGCCGATGGCATGGGCGGACATGCTGCCGGAGATTACGCCAGCCAGATGATCACCGAGGAAAGCCAATCGGTTGGCAAGTCTTCTTCCCTGCCAGACCTAGAGGCGCGGTTTATGGAGCGGCTGGTGCGTGCCCATGATACGATCCGCGCCCATGCCGTCGAGTTGGGCTCTGGAACCATTGGGGCGACGGTGGTGTCGCTGCTGGTGTTTGAAGAGACCTATGCCTGTATCTGGTCCGGCGATAGCCGCATCTATCTGAGCCGTGGCGGGCATTTGGTGCAGCAAACCCGCGACCATACCGAAGTTCAGCATTTGCTGGATACGGGGGCAATTAACGCAGAAGAGGCCAAAACTTGGCCTCGCAAGAACGTGATTACCCGCGCGGTAGGGGTTTCTGAAGCCCCACAATGCGATGTGGTCGAAGGTGTGCTAGAGGATGGGGATGTGTTCCTGCTGTGCTCTGACGGGCTGACAGAGCATCTGGACGATGATGAGATCGGCGCGTTTCTGGACACGGCCCGGCATGGGGCACCGATGCAGGAAATCTGCGACGAGATGATAGATCAGGTGCTGGAACGCGGCGCCAAAGACAATGTAACCTGCGTGGTAGTGCGCTGCACCGCGCGTGGCGAGGGATTCTGAACCATGGCCGATACGCCGGAGAAACCGGAAGTCCCAGAGGATGATGACGACAAGACGATCATCCACACGCAACCGCCTGTGCCGCCGGGCCAGCGGTCTCAGCCACCTGCGGGGGAAGTTGACCCGACCGTGGAAGACGCGCCTATTGAAGAGGCCGCGCCTCCTCCGCCGCCGTCCGCACCTGCGGTAGAGGAAGAAGATGAGGGCCTGATCGGGGCCGTTATCAACAACAACTACAAAATCCTTGAACTGATCAATGCTGGCGGCATGGGTGAGGTGTATCGCGGTGAGCAGGTGTTCACGTCGGACCCGGTGGCGATCAAGATCGTGCTGCCTGCGCTGGCGCAGGACGAAAAGGTGATGACGCTGTTCAAGCGGGAGGCTCGGATTCTGAGCCAACTCGCCGATGAAGCGATCGTGCGGTACTATAACTTCGTGCATGACCCGACGCTGGATCGGTTCTGCCTGATTATGGATTTCATCGACGGGGTGCCGCTGTCGGATCAGGTGGCGCAGGATGGGCCGATTACGCTGGATAGCGCGCAGCGGTTGATGGTGCGTTTGGCCAATGGTCTGGACAAGGCGCATAACCGCGAAGTGACGCACCGGGACCTGTCGCCTGATAACGTGATGTTGCCGCTGGGTGATGTGGACCGGGCCGTGCTGATCGACTTCGGCATTGCCAAGTCGACAGAGGTGACCGAAGGCACGTTGCATGGCCAGTTTGCCGGTAAATTCAAGTATATCAGCCCAGAGCAGCTTGGGCACTTTGACGGGGTCATCTCGCCCCGGACCGACATTTACGGGCTGGCGCTGCTGATGGCGGCGGCGATGCGGGGCCGCGCCATTGATATGGGTGGCTCGGTCGTGGAGGCGGTGAATGCGCGGCGCGAGATCCCGGACTTAGCGGGTATCTATCCTGAGATGCAGCCGCTGATTGCGCATATGCTAGAGCCGGACCCGGCGTTGCGTCCGGCGCGGATGTTGGATGTGGCGGCGATGGTTGTCGATCCGTCAAAAATCCCGCCGCGCTACTATGGGGGTAGCCTTGCGCCGCAAGGGCCCGTGGATGACGAAGCAACCGTGCTTGGCAGCCAACCGCCGCAGATGACCCATCCGGGCTTTACGACCCCACCGCTCACGCAGACAACGGGTATTCGCACTCCGCCGGGCTTGTCACCGGCACAGCCAGCGCCGGTGCCACAAGCGCAGGATCTGTCGCAAAGCCCGTTTGGCGGTGGTACGGCCACTCCGTTTGGGCAGACGGCCCCGCCGCATGTCACTCAGATCCCTCAAGCTGCGATGATGCCGGTTGAGGACGAGAAGGGCGGCGCAGGTAAGTGGATCGCGATCCTTGCTGTTGTCGCAGCGCTGGGGGGCGGGGGGTACTACGCCATGTCCTCTGGCATGATTGGCGGCGGCGGTGAGACTGAGACGGCCCAGCCTGCCGACACCGGGGGCAGTGATGGTCCGGTGACCATGCCGGCGCCGGATGAAGGGACGCGGCAGGGCTTCCTTGCGGCCTATGAGGCGGGGGCGGGCTGTAGCTATGCCACCCGCATTTCGTCGGGGATTGATGCGGGTAAGTTGGAGGTGGTCTCTTCGCGCGACAATGCGTTGCCAGACTTGCCGCAAGCCTATCGCGCGGCGTTTGGGTCCGAGCCTGCGGTGGTTAATCGCAAGATCACGGCGGCGCAATGCCCGGCGACTGAACTGGTGCGGGGCTTGCAGGGGCGTGAGGATATTGAACCTGTGCTGACGCTCGACACCGATGCGGTGGAAAGCGGCAGCTTCGTTGTGGGCCGTATCCGCGATGTGCGGGGCCGCGCATTATGGCTGGCGCTGGTGACGGTGACGGGAGAGGTGTTTGACCTTAGCTCCCGACTACAGGCGCAGCCCGACGGGTCCGCCACGTTCGAATTCGGCATGGGGCTGGGGGCAAATGCGCCTGCCGCGGCTCAGGTGCTGGTCGCATTGGCCGCATCCGATCCGGTGCTGTCGCTGGCGGCGATCACGGATGGCGAGCCTGCGGATAAGGTGATGCCACTGATCCTGAACGAGATTGCCGCCAAGCAAGGCGGTGCAGCGGCGAGTTTGGGTTGGGTTCTGCTGACGCCTGAAGGGGGGTAACCCCGGCGCGGGGCGGCGGATTAAAACCCCGCCCCACAGCTCCACAGTATCGGCGCGATCTACCGTACGTCGAAGGGCAGCACGGCGATGACGATATCGTTGCCGAATTCTGCTTCGAGGGCCGGGAAGAATTCTGATGCGAGGCGACCGTTGAGTTGCGACACGGTTCGGGACACCCCGCGAGTGCCGATGGCAACGATCATCTGACTGGTGTCACGGGGCGTGCCGTTGAGGTTCACGGGCACGGAGAAGAACGCACCCCCTTGCGAGAAGCTCACGAAGTTGCGCAGGTCTTGCACGACGCCGTTGCTGTCCACGATCAAAATCGCAAGGACGCGCCCGGCAAAGCCGTCGACATTGCCTTCGAGACTGTCGCCACTGGCCACAAGACGGCTGGTCAGCGAGAGGTTTACCCGGAATGTTGGGTAGTTGTCCTTGACCCGCGCGTAGTCGAGCATCGCGCATTGGCGGTTGTCGACCAGCGTCTGTTCATTGTCGACCGGGAATTCGGGATCGCTGAGCACTTCCTCGACGAAGGTGCCCATCGCGCGGTCGGTGTCCGACAGAAGGGTGACGATGGGATTGCGGCCTTCCCCATTGTTCCGAGGCAG
>CAZPXE010000186.1:0-6568 GCA_964590545.1 uncultured Rhodobacterales bacterium
GCCGTGTCGCGCCTGCAGGAAGCGGATGTGATTTTCTATGACCGTCTGGTGGATGAAGAAGTTCTCGAACTCGCCCGCCGCGATGCAGAACGGGTGTTTGTGGGCAAGGTGGTGGGCAATTGCGCATGGCCGCAGGACAAGATCAACAGCATGATCGTCGCCGAAGCCCGCAAGGGGCGGCAAGTGGTGCGGCTCAAGTCCGGCGATCCGGGCGTTTTTGGCCGCGCGGGTGAGGAAATCGCTGCAGCCGATGCCGCCGATGTGCCGGTTGAGATTGTGCCGGGTGTCACCTCCGCCTGCGCCGCTGCGGCCAGTGCCGGGTTCAGCCTGACAGAGCGCGGCATCTCTGACACTCTGGTCTTCGCCACGGGCACCGGCGCGGATGGCAACGTGCTGCCGCAAAGCGTCCGACTGACCAGCCCCGGCACCAGCACCGCGTTCTACATGGCCACCCGCAAGGCGCAGGCGATCAAGGACGCGCTATTGGCGCAAGGCGTTCCGGGGTCGGTCGAGGTCACTCTGGCGGTCGAGGTGTCGAAGCCCAACGAACGCATTTTGCGCGCACCGCTCGATCAGTTGGACACCCTGATCGAAGCGCAAGGCGTGACAGGCTGTGCGATCATCTTCGTGACATGGCCCAAAGATCAGGCCGCCGTCCAAGCGCCCGAGGTTCCAGCCTTGCGCGTTGTCAGCGCTTAATCCTGCACAAGCAACAGCGTTTCCAAGGACAGCGCCATAACCTTGGCACTGTCGATCATCTCATCAATCCCGATCCACTCGTCCGGTTTGTGCGCCAGTTCCAGCACGCCCGGCCCATAGGCAATGCAGGTCTTCAGCTTGCCGATCAGGTCGTTGCGCTTGTCGTCGATGCGGTCAGAAACAGTCATGCCCCAACTGTCCGCCCGCTTGGCAAGAGCATTCGCCGCAGTTGACCTTTGGCCTCGAAACACCCTTATGCTGTTGCATAGAAATTGCGTGGTTCGCTTATGCCTCAAGACCTGTCCTTCCAAGTTCACGGCCTGCATTGTGCGGGCTGCGTCGGGCGCGCTGAAAAGGCGTTTGCCGGGCAGTCGGGTGTGCTGTCGGCGTCGGTGAACCTTGCAACAGGAACTGCGCATGTGCAGGTCCAGCCCACCCGCGTGAACGTGGCGCAACTGGAAAGCGCGTTGAAAGCGGCAGGGTATCCGGCCGAACTGCGCGGCGATCCCCTCGCCGGCACGGCGGGCGAAGATGAGGCGGGTCTGATGTGGCGGCGGTTCGTCATCGCCGCGCTGCTGACGCTGCCGGTGTTCGTGATTGAAATGGGCGGGCATTTGTACCCGCCGCTGCACCATTGGGTGATGCAAACCATTGGCATGCAATCCTCGTGGATCGGGCAATTCCTGTTGGTGACGGTTGTGTTGGCCGGGCCGGGGCGTGTGTTCTTTGAGCGTGGCTTTCCTGCCCTATGGCGGCGCGCGCCGGAGATGAACTCGCTTGTGGCCTTGGGCGCTGGGGCGGCGTGGCTATTCTCGACCGTCGCCACCTTCGCGCCGGGTCTGCTGCCGGGTGGCACGCGGGCGGTCTATTTCGAAGCCGCTGCCGTCATTGTGACCCTGATCCTGCTGGGCCGGGCGCTGGAGGCGCGGGCCAAGCGGCAAGCAGGCGCGGCGATTGAACGGTTGATTGGCTTACAACCGGACACGGCCCCCGTGCGGCGAGACGGAGCTTTCGTTGACGTGCCGCTGGCTGATGTTGTGGTGGGCGATGTGCTGCTCGCCAAGCCCGGCGCGCGCATTGCGGTAGATGGCGAGGTGACTGACGGCACCGCGCATGTGGACGAAAGCATGATCTCGGGAGAGCCGATCCCGGTGGCCAAAACGATTGGAGACGCTGTAACCGCTGGCACCATCGTCAGTGACAAACCTTTGCAATACGAGGCCACCGCCGTCGGCTCTGACACGGTCCTGTCGCGGATTGTGGAGATGGTGGACCGCGCACAAGGGGCCAAACTGCCGGTGCAGGCGCGTGTGGATCAGATCACGGCGGTGTTTGTGCCCATAGTCATGGGCCTCGCCGCGCTTGCGTTCGTGATATGGCTCGTCATCGGGCCGGACCCGCGCCTGTCCTTCGCATTGGTGGCGGCGGTGTCGGTGCTGATCGTTGCTTGTCCTTGCGCGATGGGCCTCGCCACCCCGGTGTCGGTCGTCGTCGCGACGGGTCGCGCTGCACAGCTTGGCATTCTGTTCCGGCATGGCGACGCGCTTGAACACCTTTCCACCACCCGCACCATCGCCTTCGACAAGACCGGTACGCTGACCATTGGAAAGCCGAGCGTCGTTGCGACGCATTTCGCGGGCGGTTCCGAAGATGTCCTTCCGGCCATTGCCGCCATCGAAGCACAGAACACACACCCCATCGCACAGGCGATTGTGGCTCACTCAGGCGACATGAAGCTTCCTGAAGCTCAGGCCGTCGAAACCTTGCCCGGACGCGGTACGCGCGGTCAGGTTGGCGGCGCAATTTTTCTGATCGGCTCGCGTGCCTATCTGGAAAGCGAGGGTGTCGTGACAGAGGTTTTGGCGGGCGCGGAGGAAGCCGCGCTTGCGGCAGCAGCCACGCCTGTTTGGGCTGCGAAGGACGGGACGGTCGTGGCGCTGTTTGCTGTTGCTGATCCGGTCAAGCCCGACGCCGAAGACGCGCTGCGCGCCCTTTCCAAGCAAGGATACGACCTCGCACTTATCTCCGGTGATCGCCGTGAAGTGGCGGAGGATTTGGCTGCAAAGCTGGGTATCTCGACTGTTCTCGCCGAAGTCCTGCCTGACGAAAAGCTAAGCGCAGTCAAAGAGCTGCAAACCAAAGGCCCCGTTGCCTTTGTTGGCGACGGCATCAACGACGCCCCTGCGCTGGCACAGGCAGATGTGGGCATTGCCATGGGCAGCGGTACGGATGTGGCGATTGAAGCGGCGGATGTGGTGCTGATGTCGGGCGCTGTGCGCGGTGTGGCCAAGGCGCATCAGATCAGCCGCGCTGCCATTCGCAACATTCGCCAGAACCTGTTTTGGGCCTTCGCCTATAACGCTGCGCTGATCCCGGTGGCGATGGGGCTACTCTATCCACTCTTCGCGATCCGCTTCTCGCCCATGCTGGGCGCGGCCGCTATGGCTCTCAGTTCGGTTTTTGTAGTTGGCAACGCGCTACGTTTGCGCAAACAGTAAGCCGAACAGGCCAAGGAAGCCCGATGAAACGCTCCGTCGTGAATGATATCCCGCGCGAAAACAGCGTCGTCATCCGCCCGCTTGGGAACAAAATGGCAGTTGCCGGGCACATGACGCAGGGCGCACTGACGCAGAACGGTTGGCGCATAATCTGCGACCGGCGCGTGGGCCGTGACGAGACTGGGCGCGGGGGCGATAAATTTGACGGCATAAGTTCGTTCCTGTTCACTAAGCGGGAAGGTTTGATGAATGAACTTAAACGCGGTGGTGGGCTGCCTGATGCCGAAACAAAAATGAGAGTGCACCACGGCTCGGACTCGCCGAAGCACGTGCCGGTTGTCAAAACCAAGGATACTGTCAATCGCGTCGACAAGCTTTTGTGTGCTTCTGCAGACAGCTGCCTGTGGAACTGATGTCGATGGGTTGGGATCTGGTTGCAGACATCGGTGGCACGACGATGCGCGTGGCACAAGTGGCCGACGGAAACATACTGGCACGCAAAGACTTCAGGATGGCCCCGGACCGGACTGTTCCGGGTAATCTGGCCGAGGTTGTAGCCGATCTGGAGGGTACGCCCAATTGCGTCGTCTGCGCCGGTGCTGGGCCAAAACAGAACGGAGAGATTCGTTTGACCAATGGCGGTTGGTTAATCTCTGAGCCAGAGATACAGGCTGCGACCGGAGCGACACGCGCATTGGTGATCAATGATTTTGAAGCGGCTGCATGGTCTTTGGCCACTGTGACGGATGCAGATGTCGCCGCGATAGGGACCTCATCTGCATTGCGGGACGGTCACCGCGTTGCAATTGGTCCGGGCACAGGGCTCGGCGTTGGATCGCTGATCTGGGACGGCGCGCGGTATCGCGTGATGCCCGGTGAGGGGGGCCATGTTTCGGTTGGCCCATTACGCGCCGAAGACGTAGAGATTTTCGAACGTTTTGGGAACCTCTGGCCCGAGACCCGACTTGGTGACCGCATCACGTACGAGGCCGAAGCCATGCTCAGTGGCACCGGGCTTCCCTTTCTATACCAAGCGGTTGGTGGCGCTCAGGGGACACCGGCGGCAGACGTGTTCGCGCGGGCCAAGAAGGGTGAACCGGAGGCGGTACGTTCGATCGACATCTTTCGCGAACAACTCGCTGCAATTGCGGGGGATCTTTCCGTTACCCTTACGGCGCGTGGCGGGATTTTTCTCGTTGGCGGCGTCGCGCAGTCCAATCCGCATATCTTTGACCAGACGTTCTGGCAAATGTTCTCCGCTGGTGGCCGCTTCACAGATTTGCGCCAATCGTGCGGTATTTACCTTCTGAAACAAGAGGATTTCGGCCTGCGCGGCTGCATCAATGCCCTGAGTTCTGAATAGGGCCTTCCCCTAGCGCACGCATGGTTTAATGCTTCTTCAACCCTCCGGTTCATGGTCTGCGCCAACTTGACCTAGCCCGGGGGACCCCATGTCGGACCAGACCATGCACCTGTTATTGCCCTATATCCAAGGGGGGCAAGCCCAGAAACACGTCACCCATAACGAGGCGCTGCGCACGCTCGATACAGTGGTGCAGCTGAGTGTGATGGCGCGCGCCGACCAGCCCGGCCCCGTGGTGGAAGAGGGCAATCGTTACATCATCGGCACCAACCCTTTGGGCGATTGGGCAGGACATGCGGGCGAGATTGCCCATCGTGAACAAGGTGTCTGGCATTTCGTCGCTGCGCAAACAGGCTGGATCGCTTGGGATGAGGCCGCAAGTCTGCAAGTTGTGTTCGATGGGGCCGCGTGGAACGAGATTTCTGGTGGCGGGGCCGCGACGTCTGCGCCCACGTTTGGCGTGAATGCCAGTGCGGATGCGACCAACCGCCTGACCGTTTCCAGCGACGCAGTACTGCTGTCCCATGCTGGCGCTGGCCATCAGGTGAAGGTGAACAAAGCCGCTGCTGGCGACACTGCCAGCTTGCTGTTCCAGACCAATTGGTCGGGCCGCGCGGAAATGGGCCTTGCTGGCACAGATGATTTCGAGATCAAAGTCAGCCCCGATGGCAGCACCTTCCACTCTGCCCTGCGCGTTGACGCAGGCACGGGTGCTGTCACCCTGCCCAACACCATACGCGACACCGGGATCAGCAATGCTACGGGCATTTTGCGCAACGCCTATAACGCCCCGGCTGGATGCAGTTTCGACGGCAGCCAGTCGCCGAACCTTGGCGGATCCTTTGTCTTTTCCGGCCATTTCCCCGGCGTCCTTGAAGCCCCGGAAGCCATCGCCGTTGACCCCAACCGCGCCTATCGCCTGACCTGCTATCTGCGCCAAGCGAGCGTCGCGGGAGATTGGTCCGCCTATGCACAAGGTGAGCGGCACGCGCAACTCGTTGGCTTGCAATGTTATGACGCGGATGGATTGTCGATCAATGTCAGCCACCACGCGCGCTTCTTCCACAACGGCACCGACAGCCTGACCACACTGACCCAACCGCTCGCCCCCGGAGATACGGTTGTCCATGTCGCCGACGCCGCCGGCTGGAACGAGACGCAGACCAACGCACAACGGCGCGGGCTGGTGATTTTCGAGTACCGCGACGCATCGGGCCGCCTTTATGACCGCTATAGCCGGATCGAAGAGGATGACCTGTTCGACCTTGGCGATGTGAACAAAACCACCAACCAGATCACCCTGAACAAGCCGCTGCCTGCGCATATGGGCAATCCGGACGATCCCTCTGGCATCTGGCCCATCGGCGCCAAAATTGCCAACCGCACCACCGGCTTCCACCAGAAATTCGCCTTCGCGAACGAGGTATACGTGCCCGCCACCGACACATGGTATCAGATCGCTCACGCGATCGGCGGCATTGATCGCTCAGGCAAGAACATCGCGACCAACTTCGCTCCCGGCACTGCCTCCGTGCGTCCTGTCTTCCTGCCGAACCACACCAACCGCTCAGGCGGCTATTCAGGCCACCCCGACACCGGCGCGGCCCATCAGGTCTGGCTCAGCGGACTGGCGATGGATACCGACCCGGCGGCTAAAACAGAGGCACAGCCTGACGGGAGCCGTACTGTGTATGCAACCTCCGGCGATCCGGTCGCAGGCACCGTGTCGTTCTCAGCGCTCACACCGAACATCACAGCCGTCGAATAACGCCCGCGACTGTTCACAAACTGAAAGCCCGGCCAATCGCGCCGGGCTTTTTCGTATCCGCTTGGTGAAAGGGGCTGGTGCTGCAGGGGAGGATTGAACTCCCGTACTCAGCCTGCCGCGTGCGGCGGGCGTCAGTCGGGACCGAGGGTTTCGCTTTGAAATGACGATGGTTTGGGAAGCGGATCGGCTGGTGCTGCAGGGGAGGATTGAACTCCCGTACTCAGCCTGCCGCGTGCGGCG
>CAZPXE010000187.1:0-6514 GCA_964590545.1 uncultured Rhodobacterales bacterium
GCATCGGATACTTCGTCTGGAACGAATGGAACAACCTGTCCATCACCGGCGTGATCTCCGCAATTTTCTTTATCGGCGTTGTTGGCATGGTCTTGGATATGATCCTCGGCCAAGCCGCTCGCCTTGTGGCCTATGCGGAGTAATGGTGATGAGTGACGCAAAGAAGATTATCAAAGTCGAAGGTCTAGAACGACGGTTTCCATCGACCGAAGGTAAGGGTGATACACAGATCTTCGGGGACGTCTGGTTTGATGTTTTTGAGGGCGAATTTGTCTGCCTGATCGGGCATTCTGGCTGCGGTAAGACGACTTTTCTGAACATCCTCGCTGGTCTCGATAAATCGACATCCGGTCATGTGATCGCGGACGGTTTCGAAATAAAGAAGCCAAGCCTTGACCGTGCGGTGATTTTCCAAGGGCATGCCTTGATGCCGTGGATGAGTGTTCTGGCGAACATCGATTTTGCCGTCACCTCGCGCTGGCCGGAGTGGAGCAAGGAAAAGCGTCGTGCCCATTGCCAGCAGTTCATCGAACTCGTGCATTTGACAGGGTCCGAGAACAAGAAACCTGCGCAATTGTCTGGCGGGATGAAACAGCGCGTCGGAATTGCGCGTGCGCTGGCGATTGAACCCAAGGTGTTGCTGATGGACGAACCGTTTTCGGCGCTGGACGCGTTGACGCGCGGTTCGCTCCAAGACGAACTTCTAGGCATCGTCGCCGAGCGCAATCAAACATCCTTCATGATCACCCACGACATTGATGAGGCGATCCTTTTGGCCGACCGCATCGTGTTGATGACCAATGGCCCCGAAGCGCGGGTTTGCGAGATCGTGGAAAACACGCTGCCCAAGTCGCGCACGCGTTCGGATATGCACAAGCACCCGAACTACTACCCGATGCGCAATCACCTAATCGAATTTCTGGTCAACCGTTCGAAGTCCTTCAAAGAAGAGCTTTCGTCCGCATCCTATGACCCGAAAAACCCACCCGTCGCACGGCCTTTGGCGGTGATCGACGGGACTGAAAAAGCTGCAAGTTAAGGAGACGCTTATGACACGTGCTGAATTGACAGAAAAGATCGTCGCACACAAAACCTTCAACGATATCAAATGGAAGGACGTTGCTGCCGCGGTGGGGCAATCAAAGGAATGGGTGACAGCCGCCCTGATGGGCCAGATTTCCTTGACCAAGGAGCAAGCGGCTAAAGCTGGCAACGCTTTGGGCCTGAACTTTTCCGATGAAGAAATCGCGCTTTTGATGGTTGTGCCCTATCGCGGCTCCATGCCGACAGCGGTGCCAACGGATCCGTTGATCTATCGTCTTTACGAAGTGGTCAGCGTTTACGGCACCACGATGAAGGCCTTGATCGAAGAAGAATTCGGCGACGGCATCATGTCTGCCATCGATTTCACGATGGACATTCAGCGCGAGGAAAACCCAGCCGGCGACCGTGTGAAGGTCGAGATGACCGGGAAGTTCCTGCCCTACAAAACCTTTTGAGCCAAAAGGTAAACGCCTTGGCCTGCTGATGGTGGCAGGCCAATTTCAACGAATTGGAGCGAGTTATGACAGACGCAACAGCAATCCCCGTGACCCTTTTGACTGGCTACCTAGGTGCTGGCAAAACAACCCTTTTAAATCGCGTTTTGACCGAAGAGCATGGCAAGAAATACGCTGTTGTCGTTAATGAGTTTGGCGAAGAAGGCATCGACAATGATCTGGTGATCGGGGCCGATGAAGAAGTGTTCGAGATGAACAACGGGTGCATCTGTTGCACCGTGCGCGGGGATCTGATCCGCATTCTTTCGGGCCTGATGGACCGCGCCGAAGACTTCGACGGGATCATCATCGAAACCACGGGCTTGGCTGATCCGGGGCCTGTCATTCAGACGTTTTTCGTGGATGACGATCTGCGTGGCCGCGTGGCTCTTGATCAGGTTGTGACCATGGTCGACAGCCTGCACTTCCTTGGCAAAGTCGACGAAAGCCATGAGGCTGAAGAGCAGGTCGCATTTGCCGATCTGATCGTTTTGAACAAGACCGATCTGGTGGACGCAGACCAACTGGCCGCCGTGCGTGCCAAGGTCAGTGAACTCAACAGCCAAGGCCGTGTGGTTGAGACGCAGAATGCGGAAGTTTCGATCGATGAAGTCCTCGACAAAGGTGCGTTTGATCTAAGTCGCATCCTCGAAATCGAGCCGGGTTTGCTGGAAGAAGATCCCGAGGATCATGAGCATGACGACACGGTCGTGTCCTTCTCGCTCACAACCGATCAGCCGCTAGACGCCAAGGTCTTTTCCGCCTGGATGCGCCAGACTGTAAAAGAGCAAGGCACCAAGATCTTCCGCTCCAAGGGCATTCTGGACTTTGACGGTTATGACAAGCGCTACGTTTTCCAAGGCGTTCATATGGTGATGGACAGTCAGTGGGGGCTTGATTGGACGGCCGAGGAAAAGCGCGACAGTCGCTTGGTCTTCATCGGTCGTGGGCTGGACCAAAAGGCCCTGACCGAAGGCTTTGAAGGATGCCGGGCCAAGGTCGCGGCATGAACACCAATGTGAACCTCGACAAGGGCGTCAAAATGGTGGCTCCCGGCATTACGTGCCGGGAAATCTCCGTCGGTGCCAATGTAACCACGCTTGCATTTGCCGACGGCGTGGCCTTTGCCGGGCTTGGCGATGGCCGGGTCGTTACGGTTCAAGACGGCAAGGTTGAAACCCTCTCGCAGCATGAAGGTGCTGTGACGGGTTTAAGCGTTGATGACAGTTGCAATGTGACATCGACCGGTCAGGACGGGCGCGTGTTGTGCGCGGGCGTCGACATTGTTCCGGCCAAAAAGGCTTGGATCACGGCGATCTGCGAAAGCGCGGACAAGTCCCGCATTGCCATTGCAGCCGGGGAAAGCGTCACGGTGCTGCAAGACGGCGAACTTATTGCCGCGCTAGATGATTTTCCCTCGACTGTGTCCGGCATTCGCTTCTTTCGCGACGGCACGCGTTTGGCGATCAGTCATTATGGCGGGCTTAGCCTGTGGAACATTGAAACCTTCGCAAAGCCAGAACGGCTGAACTGGGCCGGGTCGATGTTGTCGGCCAGTATCTCGCCCGATGACAGGTTTGTTGCCGGTGCCACGCAAGACCGCGAAGTGCATATCTGGGATCTTGTGACTGACCGAGATTTCCGTCTGGGCGGCTATAAAACCAAGGTGAAATCCATGGGTTGGACCGTTGATGTTCCGCATCTTTACACCAGCGGCGCGGATGCTTTGGTGGCTTGGGGCCTTGCCGGTGATCCGGGCGCCTTTCCCCCGAAAGAAATCGGATATGCCTTTGCCGAAGAGGTCAGCGCCGTCTGTCCGACCGCGCATTCTGACCTGATGCCTGCGGGCTTCACCGACGGCAGCATCTTGATCGGCGAAGCGACGAAAAGCTCAGCCAAGATCGCCCGTGTCGCAAACGGGGCCGCCATCACTGGCTTGGTTCCTGCGGATGATGCGTTTTGTTTTGGTTCAAAAAGTGGGGAAGTGGGAGTGTTCAAATGGCAAACGTGACCGAAGACGCTTGGGGCGAGGGTGCTCCGTTTGACCCAGAAGAGGCAGGCCAAACACCTACAAAATTCTGCGTGACGGAGATGAGCAGTGCCGGCTTGATCGCAATTGTTGTCGTGATCTCTTCGGCGCTATGGCTGGGGATCGCTTCGGTTATTTGATGCCGGCGATCCTGCAACTTCGCAATATCGCGCTTGGTTATCCGGGGCTTGAACTGTTTCGGCAGCTGTCACTGGATATCGAAGCTGGACGGTCTTTGGCCGTGCTTGGGGCCAATGGCACCGGGAAAAGCACGTTTGTCAAAATGCTTCTTGGGCTGATGTCCCCGATAGCGGGGCGACTTAATTGGCCAAATGGGCGACCCAAGGAAATCGGATATCTGGCCCAGATGACCGAGTTTGATCGGCGTTTCCCGATCCGTGTGCGCGACCTTGTCGCAATGGGTGCTTGGCGCGGGTTTGGGCTTTGGTCCGGGTTGGGCAAAGATGGGCGTGGACGCGTTGAAGAGGCGCTCGTCGCTGCTGGTATCCTCGACATTGCAGACCGGTCTTTGCATCAACTGTCAGGCGGGCAGTTGCAGCGCGCGCTCTTTGCGCGCGTGATTATGCAAGATGCGCCGTTGATCTTGCTGGATGAACCTTTCGCCGCCGTTGATCAAAACACCGAAGCGCATTTGATGTCGATCATTACGCGGTGGCGCGCGGAAGGGCGCGCAGTGGTGCTGGTGGTGCATGATCTGTCTTCTGTCATCGATCACTGCGATCACGCTTTGCTTTTGGGCGGCGGCATTGCGCGCCACGGCCCTGTCGAAGATGTGTTAACGCCCGAAAATCTTGTTGCGCAGGAATACCTTTCGCAAAGCCAAGCGGCATGGATGTTTCGCCAGCCACGTGTGGGGGCGGCCCATGTTTGAGTTCCTCTCAGAATTTTGGAGCTATGCCTTCATTCGCAGAGCCTTTGTTGTCACCACAGTCCTTTCCGCCTCTGTCGCCCCGGTCGGCGCGTTTTTAGTGCTGCGCCGCTTGTCCCTTGCGGGCGAGGCCATGGCCCATGCCATCACGCCCGGAATTGTAGTCGGCTTTGTCACCGCCGGACTTTCGGTCACTTCGCTTTTGTTTGGCGGTTTGATCGCAGGGCTTGGGGTTGCCATGCTCACAGCACTTTTGGCGCATAAAACGATCCTTCGAAGTGACGCAAGCTTGGCCTCGCTCTACCTTATCGCACTGGCGGCGGGGATCTTTCTGTTGTCGGCAGCAGGCTCTGCTGTACCGCTGAAAAGCTTCCTGTTCGGGTCGGTCCTTGGCATCGGCGATGCCTCGATGATGCTTGTGGGCGGCGTCGCTACGATCACGCTGCTGAGCTTTGCGATCTTGCTGAGGCCCTTAATCGTCAGCACCTGTGACCCGGTCTTTTTCGCCTCACAAACGCGCTTCCCATGGTTGGTTGACCAAATTTTCATGCTGCTCTTGGTTTTGAACCTGCTGGCGGCGTTCAAAACGCTTGGCACGCTTATGGCCGTGGGGTTGATGATTTTGCCCGCCACGGCGGCCCGCTATTGGGCCAGCACGATCACGGGCCAATTGCTGCTTGGGCTCGCCTTCGCGGTTCTTAGCAGCTGGATCGGGCTGACCTTATCTTACGTCTTTCCCGAAACACCATCCGGCCCAGCCATCGTGCTGGTTGCGGGCGGCTTTTTCATCCTGTCGGCTCTGCTTGGCCCGCTTGGTCTGAATGCCCCGGGCCGCAAACGCGCAAAGGACAAACCAAGCGCCGTCACCAACTTATCTATCAAGGAGAAAACACCATGACATACTCATTCTCTATCGCGGCTGCGGTCTCTGCAGTTGCCCTTTCCATCACGCCCGCTTGGGCCGACGAGCTAAACATCGTCGCAAGCTTTTCGATCCTAGGAGACATGGTTGAACAGGTCGCAGGCGACCTCGCCAATGTCACGACAATCGTTGGCCCGGACGCGGATGCGCATTTGTACGAACCCAACATCGCGGACGCACGCGCGGTTGCGGACGCTGATGTGGTCTTTGTGAACGGGTTAGGTTTTGAAACCTGGTCGGATACGTTGATCGCCGAATCCGGAACCGAAGCTGCTATCTTTGTCGCAACCAACGGCGTCGCGCCGATTGAGGTTGATGGCGAGATTGACCCACATGCTTGGAACTCGCTAACCAACGGAATGATCTACGTTCAAAACGTGACAGCAGCCTTAGTGGAGCTGGCCCCTGACCATGGGGATGCCTTCAAAGCCAATGCAGACGCCTATATTGCAGAACTGGCCGCGCTAAATGAAAGTACGCAAACAAAGCTTGATGCGCTCCCGATTGAAGCGCGCACAGTGGTCACAGCTCATGATGCGTTTGGCTACCTAGCGGATGCATATGGCCTGACGTTCTTGGCCCCCGTTGGCATTGATACAGAGGCCGAGCCTTCGGCCAAGGAACTGGCGACCTTGATTGATCAGCTCAAGACGCAAAGCGTGGCCGCTCTGTTTGTTGAAAACATCACCAGCCCAGCGTTGATCGAGCAAATTTCTGACGAAACCGGGATTTCCATTGGAGGGCGGCTCTATTCTGACGCCTTGTCCGAAATGGGTGGTCCCGCAACCAGCTATTTGGCGATGTTTGAGCACAATCTAGGGGCTTTGCTAAGTGCCCTTACAAAGGAAGTTCCTGCCTCTGGGTGATTTGCCGAGAAGACTCTCCTAAGGTCCTGACCCTAGGTTCAGATCAAAGGCAATCTGGTGAATGAAAATGCTGCGATCTGCACAAATGTCTGCTTTCCGGAAAACGGTTTGTGAGTTTGTGCAGCGCTTGAATGTTCTGTTTTGGCCGCCTTACAACCTCCGATGTCGGCATTGTCCGGTTCGCGGGCGTTTGTACACCGTGCAGCATCGGTGACTCAGGACTCTGTGCCGACCTTAGCCGCAGTAAGCCCCAAGGTCAGCAGCCAGCCC
>CAZPXE010000188.1:0-6507 GCA_964590545.1 uncultured Rhodobacterales bacterium
AAAACGCATTGATAAGTTGGAGAGGCAGAAGATTATGCTTTCCGAGAAGCTATCCAATGCCTTGTCGGAAACGTTGACCAAGAGTGAGTGTATGGAACTCTCGCTGAGTTTCCTGTCAAGTCCTTGGAAAGTCTACGAAAATGGTAGTCATGCAGCCAAGCAAACAGTCCTCAGACTGGCTTTCCAGGAGCCCCTCACTTATTGCCCAGATGAGGCGTATGGAACTCCGAAATTATCCTTCCCATTCAAGGTGTTAGGGGAGATTGCAAGCGCAAAAAAGGAAATGGTGCTGCAGGGGAGGATTGAACTCCCGACCTCTCCCTTACCAAGGGAGTGCTCTACCACTGAGCTACTGCAGCCTATCCGTGACGCGGGTGATTAGACGCAATCGCCTAACCACGCAAGGGCTATCTGGACGGTTTTTGGCCTATACTGTAACAGGGTCGCATGGCATCCGAACCGTCGTCAAAACAGGGCAGCGCAGGCGCGCAAAGCCGCGAAGACCGTCTTAAGGCGGCGCTGAAGGCGAATATGGCCAAGCGCAAGGCGCAGGCGCGCGCGCGCAAGGTCGGGGATGACGACAAAACGGCAGCGAAAACAGGCGAATAAGGACAGGCGGGCATGGACAGTATTATCGTAACGGGCAACGGCCCGGTCTCGGGCACGATCCCGATTGCAGGGGCAAAGAACGCCTGTCTGGCGCTGATGCCCGCGACATTGCTCAGTGAAGAGCCCCTGACGCTGACCAACGCACCGCGTCTGTCGGATATTCGGACCATGACGATGCTGCTGCAATCTCTGGGCGCGGAAGTGACGTCTTTGCAGGACGGCAAGGTGATCGCCATGTCCTCGCATGGAGACATCAACACCCGCGCCGAATATGATATCGTGCGCAAGATGCGGGCGTCCAATCTGGTGCTTGGGCCGCTTCTGGCCCGCGAAGGCTATGCCGAAGTGTCCCTGCCCGGCGGCTGTGCCATTGGTGCGCGGCCGATGGATATACACACCAATGGGCTGGAAAAGATGGGCGCGCAGATTGAGCTGCGCGATGGCTATCTGCATGCCAAAGCCACGGGCGGACGGCTGCAAGGCGCGGTTGTCGACTTCCCTTTTGCCTCGGTTGGTGCGACTGAAAACATCCTGATGGCCGCCACCCTCGCCAAAGGCACCACTGTCATCAACAACGCCGCGCGCGAGCCGGAGATCGTCGACCTCGCCGACTGCCTGCGTGCAATGGGTGCGCAGATCGAGGGCGATGGCACCCCGACGATCACCGTGCAAGGCGTCGATCGCCTCGGTGCAGCAACGCACCGCGTTGTCACCGACCGGATCGAACTGGGTACCTACATGCTCGCCCCCGCCATTTGTGGCGGTGAGGTGGAATTGGAAGGCGGGCGCATCGATCTCGTCAGTGCCTTTGTCGATAAGCTGGAAGCGGCTGGCGTGTCGGTCACCCAAACCAATACCGGCCTGAAAGTCGCCCGCAAGAACGGTGCGATCAAGGCGGTGGATGTGACGACCGAGCCGTTCCCCGGCTTTCCGACCGACCTGCAAGCGCAGATGATGGCGCTGCTGTGTACCGCCGAAGGCACTTCGGTGCTGGAAGAGAAGATCTTCGAAAACCGTTTTATGCACGCGCCGGAACTGACACGGATGGGCGCGCAAATCGACGTGCAGGGCGGCACGGCCACGGTGACGGGTGTGTCAAAACTCAAAGGCGCGCCTGTGATGGCGACGGACCTGCGCGCGTCGGTTTCGCTGATCCTCGCGGGCCTTGCGGCGGAGGGGGAGACGCGGGTGGCGCGGGTCTATCACCTTGACCGTGGCTATGAGCATGTTGTGACCAAGTTGCGCGGCATAGGCGCACAAATCGAACGGGTGAGGGGCGAATGACCGAAGACGCGCGGTTTGAAGACGGGCGCGAGGCGCCGCTGAATCTTGGTGCTTTTGATACTGAGGAATTGCAGGTGCTTTCCGCGCTGTGCCAAGACGCGGTGTTCCCGATCACCGAAATGTCCTGGGGCCGCAAGAACCGCCGCTTTGCTCTGCTGATCAACCGCTTCCGCTGGGAAGACGAAGGCAGCACCAAGACGCGCCCCGAACGGGTGCAATCGGTGCTGCTGGTCGACCATGTCCGGTCCATCGCGAGCCAAGGCATCGACCGCTCTGACAAAGACACGATCCTCTCACTCATGTCCCTGACTTTCGAACCCGGTGATGATGGCACCGGCCACCTGCTGCTCACGCTGGCAGGCGATGGCGCAATACGCCTATCGGTCGAAGCGCTAGAAGTCGGCCTGCGCGATGTGACCAAACCCTATGCGGCGCCTTCGGGCAAAGCCCCGGATCATGGCGACTGATACATGAGTTTCTCGCTGCGCCTTCTGACCCCTGCGGACCAACCGGCGTGGCGTGCGATGCGGCTGGAAGCGTTGCGCGAATTCCCGACCGCGTTCCTTACCACCTATGACGAACAGCGCACCCGCCCCAGTGCCGATGATCGTGCGATGCTGGCGGGTGGCGCGTGGCGCGGGCTGTTTGCGGCCGAGCAAATGATCGGGATCGGTGCGCTGATCCGCCACCGCCAAGCCGCCGCCGCACATCGGGCCGATATTGGTGCGGTCTATGTCTCGCAGGATCATTGGGGCAGCGGGGCGGGGCAATCCATGATGGACGCGCTCGAGGCGGAGGCACGAAAGTCAGGCCTTTTGCAACTCGAACTCTCCGTCGCCGCTAACAATGACCGCGCTATACGCTTCTATGAACGCTGCGGCTTCACCCGCTTCGGCTCTCAGCCTCGGGCTATCATTATCGACGGGGTTGGCTACGACGACTACTTTTACGTCAAACATTTGGACTAGAGCTTTTCGGTTTTGACCTGAAGCGCCCCCTATCGCCAATGTCACGAGAGCGCCGATGGCCCTGCAGTGCAGTGGCCAGTCAAGTTCAAACCGATACGCTTGCAGTTCCGGCTTGAGCCCCCAGCCTGCGCGCTCTATCTCCCTTGGCGACAGACGGAGACCGCAATGCCCCAGTTTCTCGATACCACCGATGCCGACTTCGAGGCCCGCTTTCAGGCGCTGCTGAGCGCCAAGCGCGAGGATAGCCCCGATGTGGACGCTGTCGTGGCCGAGATCATCGCCGATGTGCGCGCGCGCGGCGATGCGGCGGTGCTAGAGCTGACGGAACGCTTTGATCGCGTTGCCCTGACGCCGCAAACCATGCGGATGAACGCAGATGATGTCGCCAAAGCCGCCGTTCAAACCCCGCCAGAGGTGAAAGAAGCGCTGCATCTCGCCGCCACCCGCATCCGCGCCTATCACGAACGCCAAATGCCTCAGGATGAAAGCTGGACAGATGACAGCGGCGCAACGCTCGGTTGGCGCTGGACCCCGGTGGATGCGGCAGGCCTCTATGTGCCCGGCGGGCTGGCCTCTTACCCATCCTCGCTTCTTATGAACGCGGTCCCGGCCAAGGTCGCGGGTGTTGGGCGGCTCGCGATGGTGGTCCCGACCCCCGATGGCATCGTGAACCCCGCCGTCATGGCCGCCGCGCAGATCGCCGGGGTGGATGAGATTTACCGCATTGGCGGGGCGCAAGCTGTCGCGGCGCTGGCCTATGGCACGCAAACCGTTGCGCCTGTCGACAAGATCACCGGTCCCGGCAACGCCTTCGTCGCCGCCGCCAAACGCCGCGTCTTTGGCAAAGTGGGCATCGACATGATCGCTGGCCCGTCCGAAATCCTTGTGATCGCCGATGCCGACAATGATCCCGACTGGATCGCCCTCGACCTGATGAGCCAGGCCGAACACGACGAAAGCGCGCAATCCATCCTGATCACCACCGATGCCGCCTTCGGGCAGGCCGTGGCGGATGCGGTGACGAAACGCCTCGAAACGCTGGAACGCCGCGCCATCGCAGGCGCAAGCTGGCGCGACTTCGGGGCAATCGTCACCGTGCGTGACCTGTCCGAAGCCGTGGCGCTGTCGGACCGGATCGCCCCGGAACACCTTGAACTTTGCGTATCCGATCCCGACGCCCTCGCGGACCAAATCACCCACGCAGGCGCGATATTCATCGGCCAATGGACCCCGGAAGCCATTGGCGACTATGTGGGCGGACCAAACCACGTGTTGCCCACCGCCCGCTCGGCCCGGTTCTCGTCGGGATTGTCGGTGATGGACTTCCTCAAACGCACCACGCTGGCCCGCATGTCGGCAGACAGCCTGCGTGCCATCGGCCCCGCAGCCGCCACCCTCGCGGACAGCGAAAGCCTCCAAGCGCATGGCTTCTCGGTCACAGCGCGTTTGTCAAAACTAAACTAACTCTGCGCTACCCTCTCAATTCTCGATAAAGTGACGTTGCGGGCGAGATTCGCGCGCGCAAGTTGCGATTGTTGATGAGGAGGCATCTGTCGCGTAACAGACGCAGCAAGAAGTTAGGAAAGGATGCGCCGTGATGACACGCATCAGTCATATCGAACTTGACGACGCCGGGCTGTCGCCCCCCACACCGGAGATTGAGCAAGAGCGGAAGGTTGCAATTTTCGACCTGCTCGAAAACAACAAATTCGAACTGCCCACCAGAGATGATCGCGCTGTGCCTGCCGGGCCATACCATGTCGGCCTGTCCATACGGGACAAGCGGCTTGTGTTCGATGTGAACACGGAAGCTGCTGAAAAGGCAGCGGAATTTCACCTCTCGCTCGGCCCGTTCCGACAGGTCGTAAAGGATTACTTCCAGATCTGCGAAAGCTATTTCGAAGCGGTCAAAACCATGCCGCCCAGCCAAATTGAAACCATCGATATGGCACGGCGCGGCATCCACAACGAAGGCAGCCGGGTTTTGCAAGAAAGGCTCGACGGCAAGGTGGATATCGACACTGACACCGCCCGCCGCCTGTTCACGCTGATCTGCGTGCTGCATTTCGGTGGATGAGGGCGCGTTGACAGATCTGTCAATCCTCGAATGGGGCGTTTGAATGACGGACCTGCCGCAATCCGTTCTGTTTTGCTGCGATCACAACGCGGTCCGCTCTCCGATGGCCGAAGGGATCATGAAAAAGTTCTATGGTGCGGGCACTTACGTCCAATCCGCCGGGGTGCATAACGATCTGGAAATCGACGGGTTTTCCGTGGCGGTCTGTCAGGAACTGGGGGTGGAGCTGTCCCGCCACCGCTCCCGCTCCTTCGATGATATGGAGAAGTTCGGCGAGGACCTCGGCTCTTTCGATCTGGTCATCGCCCTCAGCCCCGCCAGCCAGCAACAGGTGCTGGAGCTCACGCGGGTTTTTCACCTCGATGTCGAATATTGGCCAATTATTGACCCTACCGGACTTGGCGAGACCCGCGAAGCCAAGCTAGACCAGTACCGCGCGGCGCGAGACCAGATCATCGCCCGCCTTACAGAGCGTTTCGGAGAGCCAACAGGCGGGGACTAATGCAACTGATCAAAGACTATTTCGAAGCATTCAATGCGGGCGATACGGACGGAATGCTCGCCTGCCTGGCAGATGATGTGGCCCATCACGTGAACGAGGGCAAAATCCGCACCGGCAAGGCGCTGTTCGCCGAGTTTTGCGCCCATATGAGCCGCTGTTACAAAGAAACGCTGACCGATATGGTCGTGCTCTCCACCGACGATGGCACGCGCGCCGCCGCTGAATATATCGTCAACGGCACCTATCTGGTCACGGATGAAGGCCTGCCAGAGGCCAATGGCCAGACCTATCGCCTGCCCGCCGGGTCGTTCTTTGATGTGGCGGATGGCAAAATCACCCGCGTCACCACCTACTACAACCTCGCCGACTGGACCGCACAGGTCTCTGCCTGATGGTGCAGGTCCGGGCTCTGACGCCTTCAGAACTGCCCGCGCGCATACCCGATGTGGCGCGTTTGCGCATCGACGTATTCCGCGACTGGCCCTACCTCTACGATGGCGACGCGGTTTATGAGGAACGCTACCTGCAACCCTACCTTGCCAGCGACACCGCCATCATCGCAGGCGCGCTTGACGGGGACACGCTGATCGGTGCCGCGACCGGAACACCCCTCTCTGACCATGCAGAGGACTTCGCGGCGGCCTTCGACGGCACGGGTATCGACCTGACGTCTGTGTTCTACTGCGCCGAAAGCGTGCTGCGGCCCGCCTATCGCGGTCAAGGCATTGGCCACGCCTTCTTCGACGCGCGCGAAGCCCATGCCCGCAATCACGGCTTTACCGCCTGCGCGTTCTGCGCTGTGATCCGCCCCGAAGATCACCCGGCCCGCCCTGCAAATGCCCGCACCCTTGATCCGTTCTGGCGCGCACGTGGCTACAGCCCGTTGGACGGCGTCATCGCCGCGTTTTCATGGAAAGACCTCGGGGACCGCGCCGAGACCCGCAAACCCCTTCAATTCTGGATGCGACAGCTATGAAAGATACCCCTGCCGAGACATTTCAGGCCGAAAAGGACCTCGTCCGCAGCCTGCATGCCCAGATGCAAGCCGCTGGGCCGGAGGGGGTCGC
>CAZPXE010000189.1:0-6457 GCA_964590545.1 uncultured Rhodobacterales bacterium
TTCATGCGGTGGCCTCTGCGGGCTCGTCTTCCTCTTCGGTGCCGAATTCGGTCTGCACGATTTGGGCGTTCCAGCCTTGTTCGGAGAGGTAACGCGAGAAAATTTCCGTATAGCCATGGGTCACATATATATTTTCGGCTCCTGCTGCGCGGATCGCATCCAATAGCCCCGGCCAATCGGCATGGTCTGAGATGACGAAGCCCCGATCCCCTGCGCGGCGGCGACGGATGCCGCGCAGGGCCATCCAGCCAGAGGCGAAGCCAGTCTCGCGCGCGCCGAACTTGCGCGCCCAAGTGGCACCGAGTGCTGACGGGGGCGCGATGACGATAGCGCCGGGGTGGTCTTTGATCGATGTGTCCGCCGTGACCTGAACCGTATCGGGCAGGTCGATCCCTTGGGCGCGCATCACGTGGTTGCTGCCCTCAATCGCGCCATGGGTCAGGATCGGGCCGCGGCCGTCCAGCATCCGCATCAGGCGTTGCGCTTTGCCCAGCGAATAGGCCCCGAGCATAGGCGTTTTGCCCTCCGCCGCGCAGCGCGCCCACCAGTCGTTGATCTCTGCCGCGACCTGTGGCTGGGGTTGCCAGCGGAACACGGGCAGGCCGAAGGTGCTTTCGGTTATGAAATGCTGGCAGCGGACCGGCTCGAACGGCGTCGAAAGCCCGTCATCCTCCAGTTTGTAATCGCCGGAGACGACCCAAACCTCTCCGCGATGCGCGACGCGGATCTGGGCGGAGCCGGGGACGTGGCCTGCCGGATGGAAACTGACGGTGACGCCGTTCAGGATTACTTCTTCAGCATATTCAACAGTTTGGATGTCGATATCGCCCAGCCGGTGCCGCATGATGGGCGCGGCGAGGGCGGTACTTAGGTAATGCGCATGGCCGGGCCGGGCGTGGTCCGCATGGCCGTGCGTGATCAGCGCGCGTTTAACGGACCGCCACGGGTCGATAAAGAAATCACCCTGCGCGCAATAGATGCCTTCGGGGCGGAATGTCAGAAGCGGAGCCATGCACCGAACATAGCCGGGCGCGCGCCCGAGGAAACCCCGCTAGGCCGCGCTCTCGAACAGGGCGGCCATGGCGTCGAAAGCGCGTTTGCGTGTCTCGGGGCCTTCCATCATCACCTCATGCTCGCCATTTGGCATCATTTCGAGGCGACCGTTGGACCAGCCCTCCATCCGTTCATGGATGCGGCCAGTGTGAACGATGCGCTCATTGTCGCCGAGGAACGTGATACAGGGCGTTGTGGGCGCGGGCCGTTTCGACAGGTCGAGCGTTTCATGCAGCGCCTCGCGCAGCCATTGATAGCCGGGCGCGCCAAGGCCAAGGTCAGGCGTGGCTTTTAGTTGGTCCTGCATCATTTCCCACATGTCCCGATCGCGGCACAGCATGTTGTCCTCGAAGGGCTCAATCAGCACATAAGGGGTGATGTTGCGTCCCGGTGGTATCGCCATGTGCTTGCCCAGAGCAGGCATCAGATGGGACAAAACCCAAGCCGGAACAACAAGGTGCGGGGCGAGTTTAATCCCCCACATGGGTCCGGTGAAAGCGGCCGCTTGCACGTCCAGCCCCAAATAGAGCGAGCGCAGTCCGATGCAGCCACCCATCGAATGCCCAACCAGAAAGTACGGCTTCGGCATTTCCAACGCGTTTGCCAAACGCAGCATCGCAGCCACGTCGGTCTGGTAGTCCGAGAATTTGCCGACATGCCCGATGCGCCGATCTGGCAGCATACGGTCTGCAAGGCCCTGACCGCGCCAATCAATGGACACAGTGGCATAGCCGCGATCCGCAAGTTCCTGCGCCGCAACGCCGTATTTCTCGATATACTCGGTGCGGCCCGGAAACAGCAGCACCGTTCCTTTGGACGCATCACGCGCCCAGGCGCCAACACGGATTTGCAGGCCGTCCTGGGTTTCAAGCCAATAGGCGGCACCGTCCGATGGGCCGGGAGACACATCTGTCAGCAGGGGGGCCTCTGTCAGGTCCATCGGAACTCCTTTGCGCGGGAACTTGCGGTGCTCTTACACAAAAATACGATTAAGCGAGAACGGAGGCGAGTTTCATCGCCATGCCCATATCGCCATCCACTTTCAGCTTGCCGGTCATGAAGGCGCTGGTGGGGTTGGTGTCGCCGGACAGGATACCTTGGAACGTGTCGGCATCGGCAGACAGGGTGACATCGGTCTCTTCATCCGACACGCGCGCGCCCGCGCCATCGATCACAATCGCGCCGGTGCCTTCGAGTTCGAACTTGGCCGAACCGTCGAAATCCGCGCCAGCCAGTTTTTCGTTCAGCGCCGCGACGGCCTGATCAAGAATGTCACTCATCTTTTATGCCCTTTCAGAGGTGTTTTGCGTCTGTTCTCTGGAAAAGACGACGCTTGGTGATACTATTGGGTTATGGGCATTCCACACACACTTCGCCAGTCTATCGTCGCGGCAATTTTCGTCATGGTCGGGTATTCCTTACCTTTGGACGCGCAAAGCCGGGCAGAAACACTTCTCGAATCGCTGCGAAGCGCGACGCCAGAAGAAGCCAAACGCATCGACAGTACGTTAAAATCGGAATGGTCGAAGTCTGGCTCTGCCTCGATGGACCTGCTGCTGCGGCGCGGGCGCAAGGCGCTTGAGAATGAAGAGATCGGTGTTGCGATTGAGCATTTCACGGCGCTGACGGATCATGCGCCAAACTTCGCTGAAGGCTGGCACGGGCTGGCGCGGGCCTATTTCGCGGCAGAGCTTTATGGCCCCTGTTTGGACGCGCTTGGTCACGTGATCGATCTGAACCCGAACCAATACCACGCAATTTTCGGCCTTGGCTCATTGCTGCAGCGATTTGAACAGTATTACCGCGCGGAAACCGCTTTCCGCGAGGTTCTTGAGTTGAACCCCAACCATGAAGAGGCCAAAGAGGCTTTGGAAAGTCTCAAGCGCGAAGGGATCGGGCGCGAGCTGTAGCCACCGCCCGAAGTCAACTATCACAATGACACCACGCGACGAGGTCGACGCCCATTTGGGCAGGGTATAGGGGCGCACTTTGCAAAATCACGCTCGCATCGTCGCCGTTCTCGGCCCCACCAATACGGGCAAAACAACCTATGCCATCGAGCGGATGCTGGGCCATCGCACCGGGATCATTGGCCTGCCGCTGCGCCTGCTCGCGCGTGAGGTTTATGAAAAGATTGTAGAGTTGCGCGGCCCGTCAGTCGTGGCGTTGGTGACGGGCGAGGAACGGATTGTCCCGCCGCGCACTCAATATTGGGTCTGCACCGTCGAGGCGATGCCAGATGGGATGGGCTGCGATTTCCTCGCCGTCGATGAAATCCAGCTTTGCGCCGACCCGGAGCGCGGCCATGTCTTTACCGACCGCCTGCTGCGCGCCCGCGGCCTGCATGAGACGCTCTTTTTGGGCGCGGATACGATGCGTGGTCCGATCCGGGAATTGATCCCGGACGCGCAGTTTATCCAGCGTGAGCGGATGTCGACGCTGCTGCACACCGGATCGAAAAAGACCAGCCGGATGCCCGCGCGCTCGGCCATCGTGGGGTTCTCGGTGGACAGTGTTTATGCGCTGGCCGAGTTGCTTCGGCGGCAAAAGGGCGGGGCGGCGGTGGTGATGGGCGCGCTCAGCCCCCGCACGCGCAACGCGCAGGTGGCGATGTATCAGGCGGGCGAGGTGGATTATCTGGTCGCCACCGATGCCATCGGGATGGGGCTGAACCTTGACGTGAACCATGTGGCTTTCTCGTCGCTCAAGAAGTTCGATGGGCGGCGAATGCGGCCCCTTGCGCCGAATGAGCTGGCGCAGATTGCGGGGCGCGCTGGGCGGGGGCAGAAGGACGGCACCTTTGGCACCACCGGGGATGCGCCGCCGCTGGATGATGGTGTGGCGCTGGCGATCATGGATCACCGCTTCACGCCGCTCAAAAAGCTGATCTGGCGGAATTCGGCGCTGGAATATGGCTCCATCGACCGCTTGATTGGTGCTCTGGAACGCCCGCCCGAGCATGAGATGCTGGTCAAAGCGCGCGATGCCGATGATCTGCTGGCGCTGAAATCACTGGGTCAGTTGGCCGAGGTCGCGGCGCGTTGCACCGATGGGCCGTCAGTGCGCCTTTTGTGGGATGTGTGCCGGGTGCCCGATTTTCGCAGCATCAGCCATGCGGAACATGCGGACCTGCTGGAGATTATCTTCAAGCACTTGCACGAGCGCGGCCAGCTTCCGGATGACTGGGTGCGGCGACAGGTGAACCGCATCGACAATCCCAATGGCGACATTGATACAATTGCCAAACGATTGGCCTTTATCCGCACATGGACCTACGTGGCGCAGCGGAAAGGCTGGACGAGCGATGATTCCCATTGGCGGGACGTGACACGTTCTGTAGAAGACCGCTTGTCAGATGCGCTACATCAGCGCCTGATGCAAAGATTTGTTGACCGGCGCACCTCTGTCTTGTTGCGCCGGCTGGGCCAGAAGGAGGCCATGGTGGCCGAAGTAAACGATAGTGGTGATGTGACCGTTGAGGGTGAATTTGTCGGCAAGCTGGAGGGTTTCCGATTCACTCAGGATGCCAGCGCAACAGGCGCGGAAGCCAAGGCGGTGAAGACGGCAGCGTTGCAGGCGCTTGCCCCTCATTTCCACCTGCGGGCCGACCGATTCTATAACGCGCCGGACACCGAGATTGATTTCACCGAGCAAGGCGGGCTCATGTGGGGCAGTTCTGCCGTGGGCAAACTGGTCGCTGGCTCCGAGCCGCTGAAGCCGCAAGTGAGTGTGTTTGTCGATGATGTGGCTGGCGCAGATGTGGCCGAGAAGGTGCAGCGCCGCTTGCAGCATTTCATCGACCGCAAGATCGCTGCACTGTTCGAGCCGATGATCGCCATGCAGCGGGACGAGACGCTGACCGGCCTTGCCAAGGGCTTCGCGTTCCAACTGCTTGAAGGTTTTGGCATCTTGCCGCGCGGACAGGTGGCTCAAGACGTCAAGGCGTTGGATCAGGACGCGCGCGGACTGCTCCGCAAGCATGGCGTGCGTTTCGGGCAGTTCACCATCTTCATGCCGCTGCTTCTGAAACCCGCGCCGACCCGGCTGCGGTTGGTATTGTGGAGCCTGTCGCAAGGGCTCGACATTTTCCCCGAAAGCCCGCCGCCCGGTCTGGTCACGATCCCTGCACCGCAAGACGCGGCGCGCGGTGCCGACAGCATGTCCGGCTACCGCATCGCAGGCACCCGCGCGATTCGCATCGATATGCTGGAACGGCTGGCCGATATGCTCCGGGCCGAGGACACGCGCGGCGGGTTTGAAGCCAAGCCCGATATGCTCTCGATCACCGGCATGACGCTGGAACAATTTGCCGACCTGATGCAGGGGCTTGGCTATAAGGCCGAGAAAGGCGAGCGCGAGAAGGTCAAAGCCGAGCCTGTCGCCGATCCCGCGCCAGAGGCACAGGTCACGGAGACGGCGGAGACCCCGGCGGACTCAGCGCCAGCGCAAGAGGCTCCACAGGAGACAGAGACAGCACCCGCCGAGGAAGCCCCGGCAGCAGAGGCTCCGGAAGAGGCCGAGGTTGCTACGGACGCGCCCACAGAAGCTACGGAAGCGCCCACAGATGCTCCGGTAGAGGCGGCAGACGCTCCGGTAGACGCGGCAGAAGACACTGGCCCCGAGATGGAAGTGTTTTACACCTTCGCTTGGGGTGGCCGGGCCGCCGGGCGTGCGCCCAGGCCGCAAGGACAAGGCCAGGGCCAAAGACAGGGCCAGGGACAAGGCCAAGGACAAGGCCAGGGGCGTGGGCCCAAGGGCGACCAGCAGGGTCGCGGCAAGGGTAAACGTGCGCAAGGCAAGGGCGGGCCGAAGGGCAAAGGCGGCAAGCCGCAAGGCGGGCGCAACTTCGAGGCGCGGCCACCGAAGAAGGACAAGCCGATTGATCCCGATAGCCCCTTCGCCGCGCTGGCCGCTTTGAAGGGCAATAAGTGACGCGAAACCGCGATGTCTGACGCGCCTGCAGTCAAGCTGCGCGTCGACAAATGGCTGTGGTATGCGCGCTTTTTCAAAACCCGCTCGCTGGCCTCCGCGCAGGTGAGCGCAGGCCATGTGCGCGTGAATGGCGAGAAAATCCACAAACCCGCCAGCGCCGTCGTGCCGGGCGATGTTCTCACCTTCGCGCAAGGTCGCGATATCCGGGTGATCCGTATCGAAGCGCTGGGCACACGGCGCGGCCCGGCCCCAGAGGCGCAGGCACTTTACACCGATCTTGACCCGCCCAAGCCGCGCGATCCGGTCGAGGAGGCGCGCGCGCCAAGTTTCGAGGGCAAAGGGCGGCCCACAGGCAAGGACCGCCGCAAGCTGGATGCACAGAAGCGGGGCATGGAATTTTAAAGCGTTTCGAGAAAGCGTTGAATCGCAAATACCTTGCCGCGCTTCGCGCTCTTGGGGACATTCGCGATAC